>DATKQQ010000074.1:0-43216 GCA_035532615.1 Hanamia sp. | reverse complement strand
GGAAGTGGAAAAGAGGCACATGAACTATTACCACATGTACATCTTGTCGATTCACGTGTAAAACGGTGGGTAAATGGAACTCATCAGGGTAGCATTTCTCCAAAATATCTATCTTATTATTTAGATGAATTTGCATTTCGGCTTAATAGAAAACTATCAACATATAGAGGAAAGTTGTTTTATCGGCTAATGCAGCAAACTGTAGATACTCCTCCACAACTGTTTAAAGAAATTACAAAAGGAACTTGACCGAAAGGGATAGGCAGTTTTTTAATTTTAGATCAGACTGCCGCCTAACAACAGTTCGGTCAGAAAAAAAATCTAATAAAAGAATAACTATGAGCTACCAATGAATATCAGCAATATCGATGCAGATATTATCTTTTAGTTCTATCATGGCATTCACCAGGAAAATACTTTTAAATTGATGCAGGTCAGATGTTTTGATCATTTTTTCAAAGATCTTTTTTTCAGATAAAAGTTGACGGCGTTTGGTCCCGTTTAGCAGGGGCGTGGAAGGCGTATAATATTTTTCGCCATCATAGAAAACTAAGTTGCAAAAAGAAGTATCAGTGAGACATCCATTCTTTTCGATAAGGATATCATCACAGGGATGGCGACTGTTAAACAATGAAGTGATCCGGCTGCGGTCTTCGTATTTGTAATTGTAAATTATTTCATCATCATGGATTAATTTAAGACTGTGAATTGCTGGCAATTGGTAAGGAAGGAATTCTATTTTTTCTATTTCTGCAGAATACAATATCCGGCATTTATAAAGGCCTTCACTACAATTTGCCGGAATGGCTACTACATCGGCGAGATCAATTTCATTGGTGCCATTCCATAAAACTGCCCTGGCGTTATTAAACCGCTGGTTATGAAAATAAATATTTTCAAACCGCCCGTTTATTACTTTAATGCTTTCTATTAACCGGCACATATATTTTGTTGATTAGTTCCTGGTATTCGGATGCTGCATTGCTCATAGCTGTAATGCCTCCGCCACTTTTGTATATCCATTTATTCCCGTCTTTCTCTATGAAGCGGATCATGACGCCGCTGTCCAGATGTTTACCGTCGAAATATCCGAACACGCCTGTATAATATCCACGAGAATAGTTTTCCGTGCTTTTGATAATGTCTATTGTTTTCTTTTTTGGTGCCCCGGATATCGAACCGGCCGGCAACATTGAAAAAATAATATCACCGATATGCGCTGAAAAATTCACAGGCAGGTCTCCCGTGATCTCCGAGCTTACCTGCCACAGGTCTTTTTGATTCGTGACGAGATAATCAAGATAGCGTAATTTTTTTACGCTAACATTTTTTGCAAAAAGACTCATATCATTTCTGATCAAATCTACCATGGTCATGTGCTCTGCCTTTTCTTTTTCATCTCCCAGGATAATAGTATCCGCGTCACTGATAGCCGCATCAATCGTACCTTTCATTGGGTAACTATATATTTTATGATCCCTGATAATCACAAAAGATTCCGGAGAGAAAACCACAAATTGATCTTCGAAACACAATTTATACTTAGCGGTACAACTATTAAAAATTTCTTTGGCAGAAAGGTTGATTTTTACCTCCGAAGGTTGCGTAAGATTTACCAAATAAGAATTTCCCTTGCAGATATGATTCATTACTTTATCAAAAACTTTTTTATAAACTTGAAAACTTACCGGGGATTTGGAAAAAATAATTTCTTTAGAAATCACCTTTTCATGTGGAGGAGTTGCGTTGGTAAAACCATTAATATCAAATAAAATATCTTCTCTTGCCAAAGGGAGCTCCTTCACTATTGGATGAAGCATCTCAAAATCTATGATAAATAAAAAAGGGATTTGTCGGTCTCCTAATTCGTTCATGCGCGTCGCTGCCTGGTCCTTTGAATTCAAACTTTCCGAAGAATTTATTTGATGATCTGATCGCATGATTTATTCTTTTCTCTTATTTTAAATTCCCATCGCCGGGAAATATTACCAGGAAAGATGCAAATTACAATTTCAGGATATTTATTTATTGAATTTTAGACTTCCATAGAGCAGAATAAAATTATTAAAATGGATTTTATTTCAAACTGTAAAGTAAGCTTTGCAATTTTTAAAAATGATATGTTGTGCCAATACGCATATATTTGGGTGTTAGCAATTTTTGAAAACCTAAATATGGGCAAAGAAATAGAAAGAAAATATTTAGTGAAGCATAATGAATGGCAACAGGTAATAAAGCCTGAAGGACAACTTTACAGGCAAGGTTATTTATTGACAGATCCCAATAAAACCATTCGGGTAAGAGTCACTTCAACAAAGGGATTTTTGACAATTAAAGGGCTTTCGGTGGGCGCTACCAGGCTTGAATACGAATATGAAATACCGGTGAACGAGGCTACAGAATTATTAGATAACTTTTCCGTTTCTGAACTTTCAAAAACCAGGTTTAAAATTACTTATGCGAATAAGACATGGGAGGTAGATGAATTCTTAGGTGACAACAAAGGCCTTATTATAGCCGAAATTGAATTGACGAGTGAAGAGGAAAGTTTTGCGATTCCATTTTGGGTTGAAAAAGAAGTTACCGGAGATGAAAAGTATTACAATTCAAATTTGACAATTTTACCTTACAGGAATTGGGGAATGTAAAAAACACTTAATGAACTGTTGAAACAAAAACTTCCGCTTTGATTTGGCAGAGTTTAATTATCAATTGAAGATCCCCCGGAAGAGATTAAAATTAATGCAACTAAAACAAGCAAAGCTGCAAAAATAATTACCGCAGCAAAGCCTAATATTTTACCCATCCTGGCTTTACCAACAAATGATGTTTTATTGCGAATAGCACTGTGTCCTGTTATCATTGCTGCAATTCCGACAGGTAAAGCTAAAAGAATAGAATAAGGAAATAACAAGCTTAAAAATATTAAACCACAGGCTCCAATACCAAGCACTAAAGAAGCTGACGCCAGTTTATCTGCCTTAATACCATTTTGAAGTTTATTCTTTGTTAAATAAAACTTTACTATAAGTATTTGAAAAAAATTGAGCTTATGGAATTTTAATAAATTGGGATTATTATGATCGGATAGCGTTATGGTATGTTTACTAATTTTTGATAAATCTCTTTTTAGAATGGGGGTAGCAGAAATGAGAATAAGATAGATACATAACATAGGCAATATCTGAAACCTTAATCGCATAAGGAAAATTTTATGCATTTAAATTAAGTAAATAAATTGGAAAGGTTTAAAATATTTTTCTTCCGTGGATGCAGAAGTTTCATTTGCCTTTAATCATTATTAATACTCATTTTAGAGTGATTTCAGAATACCAGTAATAGATCCGGATTGCGGGAAACTCCACCTCCTGCTTATTGAAATAAAAACCGGACCTCTTTGATAGATCCGGCTGAAAAATGAAATTCATTTAGAGGAAATAATATTCCTTTAAGCACCCTATTAAGGAGTTTGTGTAGTAACCATATTGGTATGTTGCGTTAGCTTTCCTGCATTTCCAATACTCCATAGTGTTATAACAAAAGTAATTGCGCCAAATACAAACATGATCCATGCCGCATTAACTGTGTGTGAAAATCCTAAAACCCAGGGAGAGATAAATACCCAGGCACCAATTATTAAATTGATCCATTCTTCCCATATTCTTTTATCAGCTAATTCCCAGATTGAAAAAATAACTAATAGCGCTCCTGCAACATAGGGGCTCCATGCGTAATTAGCCATACTGAAACTAAAAATCCATGGAGTTATGAATATCCATATCACAATTATCAGGGTTAACCAATCTTGTCATCTTTGTGTGTGTTTCATAATAACCTCCTATTTTTAATTTTAAAATAATGTTAAAAACATAATGTTATGTTTCATTATTTTTAGATTGAATTATCGTGCCAGAACTATTATAAATAAACCCTTTACTATACTGAATTGTATGATAATCATTTCGACAAATTCTTATAATAATAGATTTGAAATTGTGGAATTTTTATCTCCATTTTCTGTATAATAAATTCTACGGTTGATCCCTTTTTTCTTTGTTGTGTGTCCTCATTTGAAAATCAGCAAATCACTTTGCAGTTGATATAGATCACACACATGGTCATCTTTGTAAAACAAGGCTTTGATTTAAGAATATACTTTAAGGGCAAATTCTCCCAATCAATCACAGTCTTTAGATTTTCGTTTTTTTATTTCATAGATTAGCGTTATGAATAAAAAAGTTTCACGGATCATAACACTCGAAGAAGCATTCTTATACCCGAAACTTTTTGATTTATATCCCATAGATTTACGGGAGCGATATGGTTCTGTAAAAATAAACTTTTAGATGTTGGCCCCGAAAGGATAAAACGAATGGATGCGGCAGGAATAGATATGCAGGTACTTTCTCATGCGCAGCCGGGTATTGAAATGTTTCAGGATGCAGCAACGGCAATTGAGTTATCCAAAGAGATTAATAATTGGTTAGGCGATATTGTACAAAAATATGAAATGACCTTTGTAACATTGTAAATGATTTTCATACACATCAAAATATGAATTAGCATCATCGCTTACCCTCACTTTACAATAATTCTTTTGTAACTTGTACTTTCTTTTTTTAAAGTCCAATTAATAATGTTTAATAAATTATTTTATCTGGCCATTATCATTCTGATGATGAGCGGATGCACAGAAAATGCTGGTCACACCGGTCAAACAGAGATTACTAAATGGCAGCATGGAAAAACAGGCGCCGTTTCCATTACTTACGACGATGGTATCAGAACACAGTTCAGCGAAATGTTGCCTATAATGGAGAGGCTTAAATTGCCCGCAACTTTTTTTGTGATCACCGGTCCTATTAAAGGATCAAAATATCCTGCAAAATATATTGGCCGCCCTATCAAAGAAATAATTAATGAAACAGCGCATATAAATACCAACGCCGGTAATTTTTATGAACGCGCTTCTGCCTTAAGATATACCGGGTATAAAGGTATGCAGGCATTTTATGACAGGGCTGATGATTGGTATGAATCAGGCAAAAAAGAAAATGCGTATAAAGTAATTGATTCGGCATATAAAGAGGTGAGAAGCGGTAAGCTAAAGCCTGGGAAGGATATAAGTATGGAAATCGCCAATGAAACAGGACTTACCTGGGACGATCTTAGACAATATGCTTCGCACGGTTATGAAATCGCCAGTCATACGGTTACTCATGCGCATCTTGCTATTATGGATACGGCAAATATGCTTTACGAATTACAAAAAAGTAAACAGGATATAGCAGATCATTTGGGTACACAATATACTTTTTCTGCCGAAGTTCCTTTTGGTATTGATGATCCGCGTGTAATGAAAACGGCGTTAACTGTATATCCTGCTCTAAGAAACTTAATGCCCGAACCATATATGAAAGAAGTAAATCGGGGCGACAAAACGCAGCCGGTTACTACCGATAAAGAATATGTGGAATGGGAAAGAGGACCACTTTCCAAAACCACTTTAGCAAAAATGGAATCGTGGATCGATACTACATTGGCACATAATAATATCTGGCTGGTTCTTGTTTTTCATGGTATTGATTCATTAGGGTGGGAGCCTTTGCCGCATGAATTGGTAGCTAATTATTTTCAGTTTATAAAAGATCATGAATCCAATCTTTGGGTAGCTACTTTTGAAGATGCAGGAAAATATATGCGTGAAAGAATGGATACTAAAGCGGTGTCAAAAGTTAATGATGATTCCATTACTGTATCATTGCAACGGTCCCTGGATACGAGTGTATATAATATTCCGTTAACCCTGAAAACCTATGTGCCCGATGATTGGAAAAAAGTGCAGGTAAAACAGGATGGCAAAACCACAGAAGTCAATTTGAAAAAAGACGAAAAAGGAACTTATATTTTATATCCTGTCAATCAAAATACAACAAACATAGTGTTGCAGAAAGCAAAATCATAACAATTCGACTGGGAGGAGATTTTCATTCCTTATAAAAGGATGTTCAAACAAATTGTGTAGTGAGTTCTCAATTATACATAGAAAAAAAATATTTTTTTCATAAAACCTTCGGGTAAAGTAAAATATGAAATTTCAATAGAATGAAAATACATAAGAAAAGTCTGATCCGTGTATCCTAATAACTCACACTTAGAAAGGACTCTGTTCTTACCTATCAACTTTTATTATGAATTAAAAAGGGACTTTATTTTATCCATAAAAGTAGGAGAGCGCATGTGATTCAGCAGGTTTCCCCATTCATTTTCGGCTTTTATTTTTCTTTCATAATCATTTTTATCTTCTCCCATTATTTCTTTGATTCTTTCTTCTTCGCCTTTATCAAGCCAGAAGCCATGCATATTTGGGCAGGTATCCAATTGAACGTCAGAATACCTGTATTCAAATTTTACCATCTGGCTGCTGCATTCAGGGCATTTCAGGGTACTGGGATTTTCATTGAATTCTAAGGTTCCTTTTAATTTTTCGTCGCTCCATACGGTATCTTCAACTTCCTGAAGTTCGGGGTAGGTTAGCCAAATACCAAAACACGCATCACAACGCTGGACTACCATATTTCCCTGCTTTTCATCTTTTAGTTCACCATCACATTTTGGACATTTCATTTTTTTCATTTTTTTAATTAATTGCAAGATAATTTCTCTTTGATTACCAGTTCATAAATCCAGAGTAATAGAATTGCAAAAATACCTTCCCTGCTTTTTACAAATTCGCATACCTGTTTTCCGATGGCATATAGCCTTTATCTTTAAGAATGTTGGCGAGCCTGTTATAAAAAGCAGGGTCGGTAGGTGTAACACTTGCAAGACCATCTACATACCGGTTATACAAACTGAAAAGTGCAGCAATTAATACGGTATCATGTAATTCCATATCAGTGGCGCCGTGTGCTTTTGCTTCTTCAACCATATCCTTCGTAACCAATTTGCCGTTTTTTTGAGTGGCTCTTGCTATTGCAAGCAGTGCTTTCATTTTATCACTTATTGGTGCGGTATCCGGTTCATGCTTTACTTTTTCCGCAATAGTATTATCATTCAGTAACACATCTGCCGCGGCAGTATGTGCTGCAGTACAAAAAGCACATTCATTTCCATAAGAAACTACCGATGCAATTAATTCCCGCTCTCCCTGCGATAAGGTAGATTCTCCGCGCAACAATATTTGCGTAAGCTCTCTTATAGGTAATGCGGTATCTTTTCTGTAATCCAGTAAACCGGTTATCCCGGGCAAATTTTCTTTTAAAGGTATGTAAGGCATATTGAATAATTTAAATTAAGATTTCTGTTCTACAAGAAATGGTTTTGTAAGGTAACCCTCGGTGGCACGTTGTTTCCCAATAGCATCATATAATGCTGCATCGTCTGGAGCCCATGTTCCTAGGCCATCCACGTACCTGTTGAACATACAAAAAGTGGCAGCTATTAATACCGTATCATGAATTTCTTTATCGGTTGCATGGTGCATTTTTGCATTAGCAATGTCTTCTTTTGTAACACTTTTCCCGTCTTTCTGAACTTTGGCAGCGATCTGCAATAATGCTTTTAGCTTATCGCTTACTTCTGCATTAGTAATGTCATCGTGTAATATGTCTTTCACCACAGATTCATTGCCACCCAACTGGTGTTTGGCAATAGCTCCATGTGTGGAAGAACAATATTTACAACGGTTAAGGCTTGAAGTATAAGCAGCTATCAATTCCCTTTCACCTGGAGTAAGTGTAGAAGTCTCTGGATCGTGAAGGAGCGTTTGAACTAATAAATTTAATGGATGAGCTGTTCCGGGGCTATACATGAATAAACCACGGATACCCGGATATCCTTCCGGTAAATTAATGTGTGGCATAAATTGAAATTAAATTTTTAAGATTGAATTCAAATATATCATTCATTTTTTAAATGGCATGGTAAAGACCTTTTAAAAAATTTAAAAAAAACTCTGCTTGAATTTCATTAATTAGCATGATGAATCAAGATTTTCAAATTGATTGAATTTTTAAAAAGTTTATTTTACCAATTCAAAGATCAGCAAAATATTTTCAAAACTTTTGAAAAGTTAATGTTATAAAGATTTTAAATCCCTTTCTCTGAATTTAGAATGTCTTACCTTTATAATGCTAAACTATATCCAATGAATCCCTATTATATCACACTCTTACTTTACATCAATGAACACTACGATAAACTCTGACCAAATAAAAAAAAGCTACATAGACTATGTTTTAACTCATGGCGAGCAACCTAAATCGGTTTATAATTTTGCTAAAACACTAAAAATAACTGAAGCAGATTTTTATAAATCCTTTTCTTCATTTACTGCAATAGAAAAAGCAGTTTGGGAAGATATGACCCAGGCAACACTCGTTAAAATAAAGCAACAGAAAGTATGGGCTAAATACACAGCACGTGAAAAAGTACTTTCTTTTTTTTACAGTTATATAGAAGTATTGAAAACACAACGCAGTTTTATTATTTATACATTAAAGAAACATCCTAAAAGATTAGCTACCCCGGATGTATTGTCCGGCGTGAAACCCGTGTTCGGGAATTTTGCAGAAGAAACTATTAATGACGGACTTGATAAAGGCGAATTATCTGACCGAAAATTTTTCAGCAAACGTTATAAAGATGCCCTTTGGATTCAGTTTGGTTTTATCATCAATTTCTGGATAGATGATGATAGCCCGGCTTTTGAGAAAACGGATGAAGCAATAGAAAAAGGGATTAATGTTACTTTCGACCTGTTTCAAAGGTCACCGATTGATAATCTTTTTGAGTATGGAAAATTTATAGTACGCAACGGCAAGTTTAAAGAAAAAATGGGCATTTAAATAAGATATGAAAACTCAGGAATCCATGCCGACCACAAAGGTGGCGCGATCAGCAAAATTTGTAACGACAGGGTTTAAGGTTGGTGGGAATTATGTAAAGTACTTTTCTAAAAAGTTATTTAATCCTGAATTAAACAGGGACGAGTTGAATGAAGATAATGCAACGGATATTTATGATTCGTTGAGCCAATTGAAAGGTTCTGCATTGAAAGTAGCGCAGATGTTGAGTATGGATAAAAATATCATGCCTAAAGCTTATGTGGATAAATTTAGTCTTGCGCAATACAACGCCCCTCCTCTTTCGGGGCCGCTGATCATCAGAACATTTATAAAAAGTTTTGGAAAACCTCCTGATGAGATCTTTGATACTTTCAATCCGGAATCATCCTGGGCGGCTTCCATCGGGCAAGTGCATGAAGCTACTTTAAATGGTAAAAAACTTGCGATAAAAATTCAGTATCCGGGCGTGGCCGACAGTATTTCGTCTGATTTGAAATTGGTAAAACCTTTTGCTTTTCGTATTTTGGGTATGAACGAAAAGGAATTAAATATTTATATAAAAGAAGTAGAAGAACGCCTGCTGGAAGAAACGGATTATAATTTGGAAATTCGTCGCTCTATTGAATTTTCAAAGGCCTGCCGTAAATTAAAAAACACTGTTTTCCCCCAATACTATCCTAAACTTTCTTCTGATAAGATCATCACAATGGACTGGATGGAAGGGCTGCATTTAAAAGAATTTTTAGCAACCAATCCATCACAGAAATTGAAAAATAAAATCGGCCAGGCATTGTGGGATTTTTATAATTTTCAGCAGCATGAATTAAGAGCCGTACACGCGGATCCACATCCGGGGAATTTTTTAATTACCCCTGATGAGAAATTAGCCATCATAGATTTTGGTTGTATCAAAGAATTACCGGATGATTTTTATAGCCCATTTTTCGCACTCGCAATGCCTGGAATGATGGATGATAAAACAGCGACCATAAAGGCTTTCCGTCAATTAGAAATGATTCATTCCGACGATGATAAAAAGCAAATAGAATTTTATTATAAGGCTTATAAAGAAATGATCTCTCTTTTTTTTATGCCTTATGCCGGCAAGACTTTTAATTTTAGTGAGCCAAAGTTTTTTGAAGATATATATGAATGGGGTGAAAAGATAGCAAAGATGCCGGAGTTCAAACAGCCTCGTGGTGTAAAGCATTTCATTTATATAAACAGAACCAACTTTGGATTATATACACTCTTAAACGAATTAAGTGCAACAGTAAATACCGATACTTATCTCCCGCATATCTTTAATTTTAAGGAAAATGTAAATGGAATGAAAAAGGTGGTTGCCTAAACTGTAATTCATTTGATTTTTCTGATTGCAATGATTATCAAAAATTCAGATTAATCAATAAATTTTATTTCATACAATTATTTTTTTACAGTAACGCGAGGAATAAAGAAGATTCTTTTTCTCAGGTGAATAAGTTTAAACATGACGGATTAAAACTAAAGTTTTTTACAATAACTTGTATTAAAGAAGTTTTTGTAATATTGGAAAATTATACCGAAAATTGAGACTGGCTTCCAGTTGATCAAAAGAAAATCCAAATGAAAAGTATTGCTGTAATTTTTAAGAATGTATTTTTAATATTCCTGTTTATTCCCTCACTACTATTCTCGCAAAAAATAGAAATAGGTGGCATTAATAAACATGTGAATTATGAAAGGCTTGCCAGGATTGACAGCCTGGTGAATAGCTATATTGCTCACAAATGGATCAATGGCGCTACTACTATTATCGTTAAGGATAACCAGTTGGTACAATATAAAGGGTATGGTTATGCCAATGTTGATTCCAGGAAACTAATGCAAAAAGATGAACTCGTTAGAATTGCTTCACAAACCAAAGCAATAACCTGCACAGGTATTATGATTTTGTATGAGCAGGGAAAAATTTTACTGGATGAACCGGTAAGCGATTTCATTCCGGAATTTAAAAACATGAAGGTGTTAGATAAATTTAATGCGGCAGATACCACTTATACTACGGTTCCCGCAAATAGACCGATAACCATCCGCGACTTACTTACACATACTTCAGGACTTGATTACCCGGTAATAGGCAGCGATGCCATGAAAGCCATTTATGCAAAAGCGGGAATTACTCCTGGTTTTAATATGGCAAGGAAGGGTGAGACATTGCTTTCGGCTATGAAAGAATTGGCGACTTTACCCCTGGTACATCAACCGGGAGTAAAATGGACTTATGGTTTAAACTATGACTTGCTAGGCTGCATTATAGAAGTAGTGAGCCATGAAAATCTTGCTGATTTTTTTAGAAAAAATATATTTGAGCCTTTGGGTATGAAGGATACTTATTTTAATGTGCCGGCATCCAAGGCAGGACGGCTTGCAACCGTTTATAGAGAGGATTCATTACATCATGTAATCAAATGGGAAAAAGGCTATTTGGGTGTTGATCCCGATTATCCACTTGCGCACAAACAATATTTTTCAGGAGGCGCCGATCTTACTTCTACTGCTTTTGATTATGCTATATTTCTTCAAATGCTTTTAAATGGTGGCACGTATAACGGATACGAAATTTTATCTCCGCGTACCGTACAAATGATGACAAGCAACCAACTTGATTTTTCATTTAATGGTACTGATGGTTTTGGATTGGGTTTCGATATTGTTTCTGAGAAAGGCGCTGACCGTGGTCCACGAAATAAGGGCACATTTGCATGGGGAGGATTTTTTGGATCTTCCTATTGGGCCGATCCAAAGGAACACTTGATAGGCATTATTTTTACCCAGGAAACACCTGATTCTCATGGAGACGTGATGGAAAGATTTCAAAACATGGTGTATGCATCCCTTAAATAATAAGTGGAGATTTACCTTAATTAAAAGTCGCCAATAACCTAAAAACTCTGGTATAGGAAGTATATGAATTGACATGATGAGTTGCCAACGTGAGTGCAGTGCAGCAAGAGGTAAAATAATCAGAGTAATTAAATCCTGGAACATTTATTTATTAAAATGCTATCCGTCATCAAACAACTAAATCTGATAATATCTTTTTCATTTACTTATTTGCCTTCATTATTTTATTTTTTACTCTGTCACCTACAGCGTCAAACATGCCCATCAAACTTCCTGTAATATGGTCTTCGCCTTTTTTATCCATTTCCAGGTTTACATCATAACCTTGTGCATTAAAATAAACAGTTGCTGAAGTATCATTCACATCTACACTTGTGATCTTCGAAATTTCTTTACCTGTAGAATCTTCTACAGACCCCGTCATCGTCGTATCTTTCTTTTCAAGAACGACCCACATTCTGGCATCACCATTGGGTGTACCTTTTACTAATACGTTCCAGGTACCGGTAAAATAATCGACGCCTGTTTTTGACTGGGCATTTACATTTGATGATAAAAGAGAGAAAGTTAATACTGCGAAAATTAAAAGGAATGGTTTCATAATTATAGTTGTTTTGATTGTTTACAAATTAGATTTTTATAAATTTCTTCCTCTACAAATGAGACTTGCAAAATGGTTATTTCTTTTGTGCAACTCATTTTATTTCAGTTGTGATTACGAGCAATTATTTGTTTAGTAAAAATAAAAAAAGGTAGCTGTTATAAAGCCACCTTTCCATATTATCATTGATCTGAAATCATTTCAAGTCAAATCTGTCAAGATTCATCACCTTATTCCACGCTGCCACAAAATCTTTTACAAACTTATCTTTACTATCCTCACATCCATACACTTCAGCGATGGCCCTAAGCTCAGAGTTTGAACCGAAGATGAGATCCACACGTGTTGCTGCCCACTTTTGTTCACCTGTTTTACGGTCATGGCCCTCAAACAGTTGTTGTGAGTCAGAAGTGGGTTTCCATGTAGTTCCTATATCAAGCAGGTTTGTAAAGAAGTCATTCGTGAGCGTTTCTGGTCGCTTAGTGAATACGCCGTATTGAGAGTGATCAAAGTTGGCATTCAATACACGCATACCTCCAACGAGCACAGTCATCTCAGGTGCGGTTAACGTCAAAAGTTGCGCCTTATCAATAAGCATTTCTTCTGCGGGTATTTTGGATTTTGTTTTTTGATAATTGCGGAAACCATCTGCAACAGGCTCCAGTACAGAAAATGATTCCACATCAGTTTGATCTTGCGAAGTATCAGCGCGACCAGGGATAAAAGGTACCGTTACATCATAACCTGCATCCTTCGCGGCTTTCTCAATAGCTGCACAACCACCCAAAACGATCAGGTCCGCAAGAGAAACTTTCTTACCACCTGACTGAGCATTATTAAATTCTTTTTGAATAGATTCCAGTTTGTCTAACACTTTAGTTAATTGAGTAGGATTATTCACTTCCCAATATTTCTGCGGCGAAAGACGAATGCGGGCACCATTTGCCCCACCACGTTTATCTGATCCACGGAAGGTAGAAGCTGATGCCCATGCTGTTGGCACCAATTGGGAAATTGATAAACCAGAAGCAAGTATTTTGTTTTTTAATGCAGAAATATCTTTATCGTCAATGGTTTGATAAGTAACAGTTGGGATCGGGTCTTGCCAGATCAATTCTTCTTGAGGCACTTCAGGGCCAAGGTATCGGGAACGCGGGCCCATATCACGATGAGTGAGCTTAAACCATGCGCGGGCAAAGGCGTCTGCAAACTCTTCAGGATTTTCATAGAAATGCCTGGATATTTTTCCGTATGCGGGATCAAATCGCAATGCGAGATCAGTTGTAAGCATCATTGGTGCATGACGTTTAGATGGATCGTGAGCATCCGGTACACTATCTGCGCCTGCGCCATCCTTCGGTTGCCACTGATGAGCGCCTGCAGGACTTTTTGTTAACTCCCATTCGTAACCAAATAGATTTTCAAAGAAATAGTTGCTCCATTTTGTTGGCGTGTTTGACCATATTACTTCAATGCCACTGGTAATGGTGTTGTCGGCGTTGCCATTGCCAAAAGAATTTTTCCAGCCCAGGCCTTGTTCCTCAATACCCGCAGAGGCAGGCTCTTTACCAACATATTTATTTGGATCGCCGGCGCCATGGGTTTTACCGAATGTGTGTCCACCTGCAATTAACGCTACAGTTTCATAGTCATCCATCGCCATACGCCCAAAAGTTTCACGAATGTCTACGGCTGCTGCAAGCGGATCAGGATTGCCATTCGGGCCTTCGGGATTTACATAGATGAGACCCATCTGAACTGCAGCAAGAGGATTCTCCAGATCTCTTTTGCCAGTATAGCGATTGTCGCCTAACCATTCTTTTTCTGAACCCCAATAAACCTCCTCCGGAGATTCCCAAACATCTGCACGACCACCGGCAAAACCGAAGGTCTTGAAGTCCATTGATTCAAGAGCGCAGTTTCCGGCAAGAATGATAAGATCGGCCCAGGAAATTTTCTTGCCATATTTTTTTTTGATTGGCCAGAGCAATTGACGCGCCTTGTCGAGATTGGCATTGTCGGGCCAACTATTAAGAGGAGCAAAACGCTGAGTACCTGCGCCTCCGCCACCCCTGCCATCAGAGATGCGGTAAGTACCTGCACTGTGCCACGCCATTCTTATGAATAGAGGACCATAGTGACCGAAGTCGGCGGGCCACCAATCCTGGGAAGTTGTCATGAGATCGAAGATGTCTTTTTTCACTGCTTCCAGATCGAGACTTTTGAATTCTTCTGAATAGTTGAATTCCTTACCCATAGGATTGGAAAGCGATGAGTTTTGACGGAGAATATTCAGTCTTAACTGGTTGGGCCACCAGTCACGGTTTCTGTTACCACTGCCTGCGCTTTGCTTTAAATCTCCTCCAATATAAGGGCATTTGGCTTCTCCATTTACCTGCAACGCCGGAGTTTTAGTTGATGTATCATTTTCCATTCTTAATATTTTTTATGTAAATAAAGTTTTACTGGCAACAAATTTACAATAATCTCTTTGGTGTAAATTACTGTCATAAAAAGATTTTGATTATTTAACAGGAAACTTTATTTAGGGAAGGGGCTAATTGTTTTTATTTTATAGATTACCCAGATAAATCAAAACTTCAAGTTAAAGATTCCTGGTTTTTTGCAGCAACTATTAAGGAAAGAAGGTGTATTATTACAGTACAATATTTTGGCTATGAAAAAATTAAAATACCATAAACATGTGATTTTTAAAAGTGCTTTTTCCCTGGCAATAATGATGTTTGCAGTCACTTTATGTAATGCCCAATCAACTGCCCACCAATTTTTACTGGCACTTTCAAAAGCCAATCATACACTGGCGATTGTAAATCCGGTTACGCTGAAAGTTTTGGCCCGTGTTCCTGTTGGCGTTGATCCACACGAAGTAATTGCATCTTCAGATGGAAAGACGGCTTATGTTTCTATTTATGGTGGTGGCAGTCTTCACACTCTTAACGTTATTGATCTTGTTTCAAAAAAACCTTTATTCAATATTGATACAAGACCGCTTTTTGGTCCGCATGGCATAACGTTTGTTAAAGGGAAAGTATGGTTTACTGCGGAAGGATCTAAAGCGGTCGGCCGCTACGATCCTGCAACACGGAAGTTTGACTGGTGCATGGGAACGGGGCAGGACAGAACCCACATGATTTATGTTTCTGCCAATGGAAGAAAGATTTACACGACAAACGTTGTATCCGGAACCGTGAGCATTCTTGAGGATACACTGGTCAGGGCCGGCCCGCATGAAAATTGGATAGAGACGACAATTCCAACTGAGAGAGGTTCGGAGGGATTTGATATATCGCCGGACGGTACTGAACTATGGACTGCTTCAGCAGATGACGGAACCATTTTTATCATTAACCTGGCAACAAAAAAAGTTGAAACTAAAATTGATGCAAAGATTTTAGGTGCTAACAGATTAAAGTTTACACCAGATGGCAAGATGGTTTTCATCTCTAGCCTGCGATCAGGAGAGCTAAGGATTTATAACGCTAAAACACGCAAGGAAATAAAGAGGATAAATATTGGCCATGGTGCAGCGGGAATACTTATGGACCCCAATGGTTCACGGGCGTTTGTAGGCTGCACACCGGATAATTATGTTGCTGTTATAGATCTCAAAACATTGAAAGTTATTGGCCACATTGATGTTGGTGGTAATCCTGATGGACTTGCGTGGGCAGTTCAACGATAGAAGAAACACCAGGAGCTAATGTTGCTATTGGAAGGGATACCAATAGTGTTGGTAGTTTAATAATAGTGCCCGACTTCAATCATTATGTTTTCAAAATTAAAATAGAAACCAAAACTGTCTCTTATTTTTTTAGGTTCATGCCCTACAATGATGCCACCGCTTTTTAGCTTTTGATATGTTTCTGTTACTTCTTCCTCGCTCTCTAACAGAAAACCAATATGGAAAGAGCCGGGATAAAACGGGTTGCCTTCTTTGCTTTTGGCTATTACAAGGGTAAAGTCATTGGAACCGTTTAAAATAGCAATAATATCTTCACCTTTAATTTCTGTGCATTTGAAATTAAAGTAGGTTTCAAAAAAGTGAATTGCTTCTGCAACATTTGAAACAACTAAATTAAGATGATTTAGTTCCATTTTCAGTCGGTTTTATAACTGTTTTCAATTTGCGTTTGTTATTTTAATAAGAAATAGAAAAGGATCCGTTTCGGAATTTTTTATTTTCCCCAATTATTCAGCAACCTTCTCAAAACAATTATTTCACCTGTATGGTAACTGTTATGATCAGCTAATACCAAAGCTTCACGCAGTAAAGTTTGCCCATCGCCGTAAGGAAAAGCTTCGAATAATTTTTCACGATTGCTTTTTAATAACCCGATAAAAGACTCACGGTCTTTGTGTATTTTGGAAACACATTTTTCCCACTCTTCTTTCGATTCGGGTTTGGTAGCTGAAGGCCAGTATCCATCAGGCCATGCGGGTGATTGATATTTTGGATTTCTTGAAAATTCTAAAATATCTTCCTGAGAAATATGGATATGTTCAGCAAGCTGCCATATACTGTAAGGCAATCCGGCAGGCTTTTTGCCCAACAAATCAAAAGGAATGTTTTTTAAAGCATTCTCAAGAGAAACATGCGCATTTTCCTTATTTAAGAGTTTGATAAGACTTTCAATGAGTGCATCATTGTCTGATTTTTCTTCTTTCATAAAAACTGGTATTTAGTTTTAAAAAAATATTTTCAAAGTTGTAACTTTTTATTTTATCAATCGTTACACAACAATCTTTCCACAAATTAAAAATTTATAATCATGAAAAAAGTATTGTTTGCATTTTTTGCTTTTGTAAGCCTCAATTTATGTGCCCAACCCTGGAAAACAGTTAAAGGCGATGGCAATTTAAAAAAAGAAACCCGTGAAGTAACCAATTTTACTTCCTTAGCTTCTCACGGCGCCATTGACGTACAGATTTCTTATGGAACATCCAACAGTATAAGCGTAGAAGCCGATGAGAACCTGCTTCAATATATTGAAACCACAGTAGATAATGGCGAACTGATTATTAAGCCAAAGCAAAATATAAATCTGAAATCAAGGTCACGGATGATTGTGTATGTTTCCATGACAACTATTAATTCATTATCTCAAAGTGGTAGTGGCAACATCAAGGGCGACGGCGAATTTAGCAATGATGATAAAGCAGATATTAAGGTTTCAGGTTCAGGAAATATAAAACTGGATTTTGGCACTTTTCATAATATCGGGCTTTTTGTGTCAGGCAGTGGAAACATAGAAATGAAAGGCAATACAGCGGATAATATTTCGGCAACGGTTGCAGGAAGTGGTAATATTGATTGTAGTAAAGTAAACTGCAATGAAGTGAATGCAAGAATAAGCGGAAGCGGAAATGTGAGAGTAAGCGCTGAAAAGACTATAAATGCAGAGATAAGTGGTAGTGGTAATGTATTTTACAAAGGGGATGCCACTGATATTACCTCAAAAATATCAGGTAGTGGAAAAGTAATTAAAATATAATCCTGAGCTCGTCAAAGGGTCATTTCATTTTAGATTCAATATCGGCAAAATTTACCGGTACTTCCGTTGTTTGGAACTCCGGTTGCTGTTCCAGTCGCTTTTTATCATTAAAGCCAAGTTCAACAGCTTTTAAAAGATCGTCATTGGTTGCTTTGGAATCATGGTTTCGCGCATCAAGTATTGCTGAGAAATACCAGGCTTCACTATTTGTAGGGTCGTCCATCTTATAAAGCGTAACAAAATATTGTGCATCCTTATTTTGATCCCGGTTGATTAGCTGATTGCTGATGGAATAAAAAGCCAAAGACAAATAAGCCTGTAAACGCTGGTACATAGCACCTTCCGGAGTTTTTGCATTAGCCTTTAATTTTACATCGTTGATGGTTTTTGACCAATAATTTATATCGCCATTTTGAAATTGCTGTTGATACCCTGCTTTTATACTTTCTTCTTTAGCCAGTAAATTTTGATTCAGCTGCGATTGTTTTTGAAAAGCGGGATTATTGGCAAGTGAGGTTTCCTTATCTTTAAACCAGCCTGTATCATTACTTACTCCATCCAGCATGCTTATAGAAAGGCGGCATACTTCTTCCGCTTTTAATAACTGGTTACTCTGGATAAGATCAGTAATTGATTTTTTGCTTTCCGCAATAAAGATGTTTATGAATGTATCATTCACAGGAATTAATTTTTGTCTCATCGCATCTAATTGCAATCCTTCAAAGGCAATATTCATAGTACTTTCGGGGGCCCACTCGTGTATGCCATCGAAAAAAATGATCCGGTGATATGTCTGTGTGTTGTCAAGACTATTATTAATAGAAACCAGGTCGGTCATGTTCATATCTCCTTCACCGGCTATGGCAGTGAAGCTGAAATTAAAATTGCCGGCATTCAATATATCCGGCAAACCGGCGCTATTGGCAATTACTCCTTTCACTTCAGGATCATGCAAAGCAATATACGTAGCCACTTTGGCCCCTCCTGAAAAGCCGCAGGTATAAATTCGATTGGTATTTATTGAAACCCTTGTTTGTACATCATCAGACATACTTTTCCAAATATTTTCTGCATCATTGAAATCGTTTCCGTTTTTTGAATTATTGCTTCCTGCCAAAATAAAATGATACTTATCTGCCAATTTAAAATACTTCTGCAAGGGGAGTGCTCCATCACCATGAGCATCGAAAAAATAGATAACAGGTAACGCTTCCTTTTTGTTACTGTTTGCCGGCAAATACAAAGCATACGATTGTGAAGCATCTGATTGGCAAATAACCGGGTTGATAATTTTTCCGGTTTGAAATGTATCAGAATGCGTATTTTTAAAAATAAGACTGGAATCTATATTTTCATTTTGTCCATGAGTATTACCACCACAGGAAATGGAATAAATGCACGTTAGTATAATCCCAAAGAAATGAATTGCTTTCATAATTTATGTTCTCTTGCCGCAAATGTAAATATTCTGTAGCGGTACGTCTTAGACGATGGATGTAAGAAGATAGAGACTTACCATGGTTTAACGTTAGGTGCCAGCTGCCAACTTACCCTTTTCTTTTCTTCTCTCAATCCCTATCTTTGCAGCCGTTTAAAAAATGCTAATATGAAACCGATACACATGGTTGATTTAAAACAGCAATATCTCAAGATTAAAGATGATGTAGATGCCGCAATTGCAGGAGTTTTGGATAGTACTGCCTTCATCGGTGGACCGCAGGTAAATGATTTTTCAAAAAGCCTGACGAATTATCTTGGAGTGAAGCATGTAATCCCCTGTGCCAATGGAACCGATGCCTTGCAAATTGCTATGATGGCGCTTGATCTTCAACCAGGCGATGAGGTAATTACGCCTTCTTTTACTTATGTGGCCACAACAGAGGTAATTGCTTTGCTTAGATTAAAACCGGTTTTTGTGGAGGTAAATCCTCGAACTTTTTGCATGGATCCGGGAGCGATTAGAAAGGCTATTACACCAAAAACAAAGGCAATTGTCCCGGTTCATTTATATGGCCATGCTGCCGAGATGGAAGAAATAATGGCCATCGCTAAAGAGCATAATTTATTTGTTATTGAGGATAATGCGCAGGCAATCGGTAGTGATTATTATTTTAAAGATGGTTCTAAACAAAAAACAGGAAGCATTGGAACTATAGGCTGCATTTCATTTTTTCCCAGTAAAAACCTGGGGTGTTATGGCGATGGCGGCGCAATATGTACCAATGATGATGCGCTTGCGGTAAAATTAAAAATGATCGCCAACCATGGTCAGAGCAAAAGATATTATCATGAAATCGTGGGTTGCAATTCGAGACTCGATGCTTTACAGGCTGCAATATTGAATATTAAATTACCGTTATTGGACAGCTATATAGATGCAAGAAGAAAAGCAGCGGATTTTTATGATAAAGCGTTTGCAGGAAATAAAAAGATCACCACTCCTTTTCGTGCTGAATATTGCAAGCATGTTTTTCATCAATACACACTTATACTTGAAGATGGCGAGAACTCCGAAAACTTCCGGGACGGATTGGTAGCATTTTTGGCAGAAAATAATATACCATCTATGATTTATTACCCGGTACCGGCACACAAACAAAAAATGTTCGCTGCATTTGGAGGAGCCGATTACCAGTTGGAGAAAACAGACTGGCTTACACATCGGGTAGTTTCGTTACCAATACATACCGAATTGGATGAAGAACAACAGAATTATATCACAAAAAAAGTTTTAGATTACGTAAATAAATAAAGATGAACATTGCAGTAATAGGAACAGGATATGTTGGATTGGTAACAGGAACTTGCTTCGCAGAAACCGGGAATATCGTAACCTGTGTAGATATTGATCTGGAGAAAGTAAAAAAATTATCATCTGGAAAAATTACCATTTTTGAACCTGGGCTTGAAAAACTTTTTGAAAGAAACGGAAAAGAAGGAAGATTGAAATTTACCATCTCTCTTGAAGAAGGAATTAAAGATGCAGATATTATTTTTTTAGCGTTACCAACACCCCCTGACGGTAACGGTCATGCCGACCTAAATTTTGTTTTAGGTGTTTCATTGAACATAGGTAAACTTTTGAAAAAAGGTGATTATAAAATTATTATTGACAAAAGTACCGTACCTGTTGGAACTGCAGAGAAAGTGCGTAATATTATTTTGCAAACTGCTAAAGAGGGCGGTGTTGACAATGGGGAAGAATTATTTGATGTAGTCAGTAATCCGGAGTTTTTGCGCGAAGGAGTAGCGGTTGATGATTTTATGAAACCGGATCGTGTAGTTATCGGCACTTCATCCGAAAAAGCGAAAAAGATTTTAGGTCAATTATACGCGCCGTTTGTGCGCCAGGGAAATCCGGTAATTTATATGGATGAAAAATCTGCAGAACTTACCAAATATGCCGCCAATTCTTTTTTGGCAACAAAAATTTCTTTCATGAATGAAATCTCTCAATTGTGCGAAAAGCTTGGCGCCGATGTGGATATGGTACGCAAAGGAATGGGTAGTGATGGAAGAATTGGAAGAAGATTTTTATTTCCCGGCATTGGTTATGGTGGAAGTTGTTTCCCTAAAGATGTAAAAGCATTATCAAAATCTGCTCAGCAGGCTGGTTACCATTTTAAAATACTGGAAGCAGTAATGGAAGTGAATGAAAATCAAAAAATACATCTTCTGCCTAAAATAAAATCCTTCTTCAAAAATGATTTGAAAGGGAAAAAAATCGCATTGTGGGGATTGGCTTTTAAACCCAATACTGATGATATTCGGGAAGCGCCTGCATTGAAAATTATAGATGAATTAATTAAGGAAGGTGCCCGGGTTATTGCGTATGATCCGGAAGCGATGGAAAATGTAAAAAAAGAAATAGGCGATAAAATTTCTTTTGCAGAAAATCAATATGACGGGCTCAAAGATGCTGATGCATTGGTTATAGCAACTGAATGGAGCGAATTCCGGACACCTGATTTTAATAAAATAAAATCACTTTTAAAAAACCCGGTTATTTTTGATGGCCGCAATCTTTTTGAGTTGTATCAGTTAAGCGATTTGGGATTTCACTACGAAAGCGTGGGAAGAGCGGCTATAAAAATTGAGGATTGAAAATTGTCCCGATTGCTACCTTGTGAACATTAATATTTGAATTGTTGAATTAAATTAAATGGCGATAACTTCTACTTCAAAAAAACAACGGATCCTGATCACAGGTGCAGCGGGCTTCTTAGGCTCGCATCTTTGCGACCGGTTCATCAAAGAAGGAATGCATGTTATCGGAATGGATAACCTGATCACCGGTGATTTAAAAAATATTCAACACCTTTTTAAACTGGAGCATTTTGAATTTTATCATTGTGATGTTTCAAAGTTTATTCATGTACCTGGGAAATTAGATTATATTTTACATTTTGCTTCACCTGCCAGTCCGATAGATTATTTAAAAATTCCAATTCAGACTTTAAAAGTTGGCTCACTGGGGACACATAATTGTATGGGATTAGCACTGGCAAAAAAAGCAAGAATTTTAGTTGCCTCCACCAGTGAAGTTTATGGAGATCCTTTGGTGCATCCGCAAACGGAAGATTATTGGGGAAATGTAAATCCTATTGGCCCACGAGGCGTGTATGATGAAGCAAAGCGTTTCCAGGAAGCCATTACAACAGCATATCATACCTTTCACGGATTAGAAACCAGGATCGTGAGAATATTCAATACTTATGGACCGAGAATGAGATTAAACGATGGTAGAGCATTGCCGGCATTTATCGGACAAGCATTACGCGGAGAAGATCTTACCGTATTCGGAGATGGTAGCCAGACAAGGAGTTTTTGTTATGTTGATGACCTGGTAGAAGGGGTTTATCGTTTGCTGATGAGTGATTATTCTTCACCTGTTAATATTGGTAATCCTGATCAGATCACTTTAAAAGAATTCGCTGAAGAAGTAATAAAGCTAACAGGAACAATGCAAAAGATAGTTTACAAGCCATTGCCACAAGACGATCCAAAACAGAGGCAACCGGATATTACAAGAGCAAAAAAGCTTTTAAACTGGGAACCAAAAGTGAATCGTGCAGAAGGATTGAAAATTACTTATGAATATTTTAAATCTTTACCGGAAGAGGATTGGTATAAATTGCCAAAAGAATTTGAGAGTAAAAGGTAGGGAAAAGTAAAAAGACTCAGGTGTGAAGTATTAGTTATGAGTTATTGCAATTCATGTAATCAGGGTTTAAAAATTCGTTCTCAAAAAAACCGTATAATAAATACAAATAATCATGTACCAGGAATTAATAGACAAAAAAAAGAAACTTGCTGTAATAGGATTAGGCTATGTTGGCCTTCCCATCGCTCTTGAATTTGCAAAGAAAATTTCAGTGATTGGTTTTGATATCAATGCCAACAGGATCAAAATGATGGAAAATGCAATTGATCCAAGCAATGAATTGGAATCTTCCGCCTTTGCCGGCTGTGATATCAAATTTACTAATAGTTTAGACGTATTGCGTGAGGCTAACTTCTTTATAGTCGCGGTGCCTACGCCTGTTGACAAACACAATGTTCCTGATTTGACTCCGGTAAAAAGAGCTAGTGATACTATTGGTAAAGTCATTAAAAAAGGAGATTACGTTGTTTATGAAAGCACTGTTTATCCTGGCTGTACTGAAGAAGATTGCCTGCCGGTGATCGAACAATTATCTGGATTAAAAGTTGTCAAAGATTTTAAATTAGGTTATTCACCCGAGAGAATAAATCCCGGAGATAAAGAACATTCACTTACAACTATTATAAAAGTAGTAAGCGGTTGCGATGCAGAAAGCCTGGAAACGATTGCCAAAGTATATGAGCTTGTGGTGAAAGCAGGAGTTCATCGTGCGTCGTGCATAAAAGTAGCAGAAGCAGCAAAAATTATTGAGAATACACAACGTGATTTAAACATTGCCTTGATGAATGAACTCTCAATTATTTTTGATAAGATGGGAATCAATACATTTGAAGTATTAGCGGCAGCAGGTACAAAATGGAATTTTTTAAAATTTCAACCAGGCCTTGTAGGTGGCCACTGTATTGGAGTTGACCCTTACTATCTTACTTACAAATCACAAAAATTGGGTTACGATTCACAAGTAATTCTTGCTGGCCGCGTGATAAACGATGGAATGGCAGCATACGTAGCAAAAAAAGTTTTGCAACACATTATTCAAAACACCAATGATGTAAAAAATGCAAAAGTTCTGGTAATGGGAGCCACTTTTAAAGAAAATGTAAGCGATATCCGCAATTCTAAAGTTGCTGATGTGATCAAAGAATTAAAATCTTATTCTTTGCAGGTGCACGTTACTGATCCACATGCAAGCAGCGATGAATTAAAACATGAATATGGTTTTGAACTAACCCCCGAACTTGACAATGATTATGAAGCAGTGATAGTAACAGTTCCTCATACTGCATACCTGAGTATGGATGATAAAGCATTTGCAGGAATAACAAAATCACACGGAATAGTTGCTGATGTGAAAGGATTGTATCGCGGCAAAATTTCAAGCCGCACTTATTGGAGTCTTTAAAAATTAATTTAAAAAAATAAATTGGATCACAAATTTCATAACCAGGATTTAAGTGCACTTGCTTTCTTAGTTACAGGTGGCGCAGGTTTCATCGGAGGGCATATTGCAGAATATTTGCTAAAGAACGGCGCAGGCAAAGTAAAGGTGCTTGATAATTTTTCCAATGGCTTTCAATCAAATCTTGATGTATTAAGAGTTTATCCAGGATTCGAATTTATTGAAGGAGATATCCGAGATCTGGAAACCTGTAGAAAAGCATGTGAAGGAATTAATTATGTAAGCCACCAGGCTGCATTAGGTTCTGTACCCCGTTCCATAAAAGATCCTTCAAATACTAACGATGTGAACGTAGGTGGTTTTGTAAATATCTTAAAAGCAGCTGTTGAAAATAATGTAAAACAATTCGTTTATGCATCTTCCTCTTCGGTATATGGTGATGAGCCTACGTTACCGAAAAAAGAAGATCGGATTGGAAATTGTTTATCGCCTTATGCGGTAAGCAAAAGGGCTGATGAATTGTACGCAAGAGTCTTTGCCGATGCTTATCATATTCCTGTTTTAGGATTTAGGTATTTTAATATTTTCGGCCCGAGACAAGATCCTGATGGTCCTTATGCCGCGGTAATTCCGCTTTTTGTGAAAGCAATTATGAATCATAATTCTGCCTTTATCAATGGGGATGGAGAACAAACAAGGGATTTTACTTTTGTGGAGAATGCAGTCCAGGTCAATGTTAAAGGGATGCTTTCACCAAATGATGATGCGAAAAATAAAGTGTATAATGTGGCGGTTGGAGAAAATTATTCTGTTAACTTTTTGTACAATTTCATTAGGGAATATTTGAAAAGCGATATTGAAGCAATCCATCGCGATCCAAGGGAAGGAGATATCCATGATTCACTTGCAGATATTTATTTGGCAAAAAAATTATTAGGTTATGAGCCAACTACAAAGTTTGAAACCGGGCTTATAAAAACAATCGAATACTTTAAAGATTTATATTCGCAAAAATAATTTACAAGCAAAGTTTCAAAATTTATTTTAATGCCTCTAATTAAAACAGAATTTCCAGGATTATTAATTTTTGAACCAAGAGTTTTTGAAGATAACCGGGGATATTTTTTTGAAAGTTACAATCAAAAAATATTTTCCAGTGAAGGTGTTGAAATTAATTTCGTTCAGGATAACCAGGCAAGCTCAACTTTTGGGGTTATTCGCGGATTACATTTTCAAAAAGATCCTTTTGCACAAACAAAACTGATCAGGGTTTTGAGCGGAAAAATAATTGATGCTGTTGTTGACATTAGGAAAAACTCTCCCACTTATGGTAAGGCATTTACGATTTTACTTTCTGCAGACAATAAGAAACAGCTTTTGGTGCCAAAAGGATTTGCACATGGATATTCTGTGATAAGTGCAACTGCTGAAGTGTTCTATAAATGTGATGAATTTTATCATAAAGAAACCGAAGGAGGCATAGCATGGAACGATGCTGCCCTGAACATTGACTGGCAAATTCCTGCTGATGAAATTACCGTTTCTGATAAAGATAAACTGCACCCCTTATTACAAAATAGTTTACATAATTTTGTTTTTAAAGATTGAAAAGATACATAAATGTCTTCTGAAGATTTTAAGGTTACCATATTAATTACGGGTGCCAATGGTCAACTTGCCAATGAATTAAAAATCATTTCTGCACAATATACTTCTAACCATTTTTTGTTTACAACAAAAGAGGAACTTCCAATCGAAAATTCAAAGATGCTGGAGCTGTTTTTTGAAAAGAACCGTATTGATTATTGTATTAATTGTGCGGCTTATACGGCTGTAGATAAAGCCGAATCAGAAAAAGAGAAAGTATTTTTGATCAATGGAGATGCAGTAGGCGGGTTGGCAAATATTTGTAGCATCCATAAAGTAAAACTCATTCATATTTCTACAGATTATGTTTATGATGGAAATTCAAAAATTCCTTTGAGGGAAGAAAGCGATCTTGACCCTGTCAACATTTACGGGAGTTCAAAAATGAAGGGAGAGGAGTTGGCATTAAGTAAGAATCCTGCGACACTTATCATTCGCACTTCGTGGGTGTATTCTTCTTTTGGAAATAATTTTGTAAAAACCATGCTGCGTTTATTTAAAGAAAAAAGTGAAATAAACGTGATTAATGATCAATTGGGATCGCCTACTTATGCTGCAGATCTAGCCGAAGTGATCATGAAGTTTGTTGAGAAAATGAAACAGGGAAATGATTTTTCAGGAATTGTAAATTATTGTAACGCCGGAGTTACTACCTGGTATGATTTTGCGAATGAAATAAAAGTATTGGCCAAAAGTGGTTGTAAAATAAATCCAATCCCAACTTCCTCTTATAAAACTGCAGCAAGACGCCCACTGTACTCTGTTTTGGATACTTCAAAAATAAAAGGATTACTTCATTTGGAAATTCCGGCATGGAAAGATAGCCTGGAGAAATGTATTAAACTTTTAAATGTGGTTTAGGTTCTTTCTACCTTAAAGAAACTCTCTTTTTACCTCTATCTTTGCACCTAAAATTTAGTCTTCTTGGATACAAAATTTCAATCGCAATATATTCCTTACACGAAAACGGGAAAGTTTACAAAAATTGTATTGGATTATATTAATGAAGCTGCTACTTTACAAGATTTTTATGAGCATCCTGTAAATATAGAAGGAATAAAATCTGCTATTTCACAAAGAAAGAAATACCATACTAACCGCCATTTGCTGGTTGATCAATTTACAAATCAATATAAAAGTTTTGACAACTGTGATGCCATACGAGCTAATATTCATACGCTTTTGGATGAAAATACTTTTACTGTCTGTACTGCGCATCAGCCTAATATTTTTACGGGTCATCTTTATTTTGTTTATAAGATTTTGCATACGATAAAATTGGCCGATTCACTGAAAAAAAAATTACCGGAATATCATTTTGTTCCGGTTTTCTTTGTGGGAAGTGAAGATGCAGACCTTGAAGAACTGAATCATATTGTAATTGATGGTGAAAAATATGTGTGGGAAACCAAACAAACCGGCGCTGTTGGAAGAATGAAAGTGGATGATAACCTGATTAAACTAATTGAAAAGATTGCCGGAAGATTATCTGTAGAAAAATATGGAAATACATTGATTGAATTGTTAGAAAAATGTTTTAAAAAGAATTCAACAATCGAAGAGGCCACTTTTTTATTGGTTCATTATTTGTTTAAGGATTATGGGTTATTGGTTTTACTTCCTGATGATCCTGCTTTTAAAAGAGGAATGATTTCTGTTTTCGAAGATGATATTTTTAATCACACTTCTTCCGGGATTGTGAATCAGACTTCCGAAAAATTAGCGAAGAATTATAAAGCACAGGCTTACCCGCGGGAGATTAATTTATTTTACTTAAAAGACAATTTGCGTAACCGGATCGTTCCTGTTGAAGATCATTTTGTAGTTCATGATACTGAAATTGCTTTTTCAAAAGAAGAGATAAAAAAAGAATTAAAAGAACATCCTGAACGCTTTAGCCCCAATGTGATCTTGCGTGGATTATTCCAGGAAATTATTTTGCCTGATGTAGCGTGGATTGGAGGGGGCGGGGAATTAGCTTATTGGCTTCAGTTAAAAGATCTGTTTAAAAAATACTCAGTTCCCTATCCGATGTTGATCGTAAGAAATTCCTTTTTGATCGTGGATGAAAAAAATGATTCATTATTAAACAAATTAAATATCACGGCGGTTGATCTTTTTAAAGGAAAAGAAAAACTATTGAATGAGATAATAAATAGGGATAGCAAATCTGTTTTAAATCTTGAAAAAGAAAAGATAGAGTTTGAAAATATTTACAAAAAGATCAAAGGAATTGTAAAGGATATTGATATTACACTTGAGCAGCATACCGCCGCGCTGGAAACCAAAGAAATGAAACGATTAGGTTCTTTAGAAAAAAAGATGTTGCGCGCCGAAAAAAGGAAATTCGCAGACCAAAAAAATCAATTGAATAAAATATTTACTTCATTATTTCCTGATGATGGTTTGCAGGAAAGGACTGAAAATTTTATGTCTTTTTACTCAAAATGGGGAGATGATCTTTTTAAAATACTTTATCAAAAATCCTTGACTTTGGAACAAGAATTTTGCATTGTTGAAGTAACGCCGGTAAAGAAATAAGAATCCTGGATATTTGCCTGCCTACCGGTCAGCCTGCCTGTCAGGTAGGCAGGGTATTTTCCTTTACTGTTCATGTTTTCTTTTTTCTCCTTCCGTGGCCAGAAGGCCTGCTTTCTTCTCCACATCCTCCATCATTTCTTTTTTATATCCCATTAATTTCTTGGTAAGAATTTCATCAGAAAGAGCTAAAATTTCTGTGGCTAATATTCCGGCATTCTTTGCGGCATTGAGTGCTATAGTAGCCACGGGAACACCATTGGGCATTTGTAAAATAGAAAGAACAGAATCCCATCCATCAATGGAGTTTGAAGATTTTATAGGTACCCCAATCACAGGAAGTATAGTTAAAGAAGCAATCATGCCTGGCAGATGCGCGGCGCCGCCGGCTCCGGCAATAATTACTTTTAATCCCCTGTCTAATGCAGATGTTGCATACTCCATCATTCTCATCGGTGTGCGATGCGCAGAAACAATATCCAATTCATAAGGAACATTAAATTGTTTTAAAATTTCTGCAGCAGCTTCCATTATTTTTAAATCACTGTCGCTTCCCATGATAATACCAACTAGTGGTGGATTTGCTTTTGCCATATTTTAATTTATTGGATAAAGATAATTCAAATGATTAAATGCCGAAAAGCTGGCTATTTGAATGTTTAATTATGGAAGAACCTATCTTTTGTTGTATTAAAAGGATTAATTAAAGATTTGTTACAATAAGTTGCTTTTTCAAACTCCCAGATATTAATAGACAAAAAGGATATTTCCGGAAACATTTGGTTTAATTTCTCAATAATTTTTCTTGAAAGATTTTCTTTTTGTTCAATACTTCTTCCTTCCATAATACTCCCGAATATATGCAGGAAGCCCTTTTTGGTTTTACCTAACTTGTAATATTTATATGGATTTATGCGAACTTTAATATCGTCCTGGGCGAAAAGACCGGTTGCTTCGGCTGCGTCATAAACAGCCTGCATAATTTCATCAGGTGTTCTTTGGTGAATAATATTCTCTGAGCAGTCAATTATAAAATGGGGCATATATGATTGATAAAGATTTTCTTATTGACTTTTTTGACTTGCTTCAGAAAGATGAAATGAAAAAAAATCCAGAAATTAGTTTGGCTTATTTCGATTTCAATATATAATTACCTGGATTATTTATGCTAAATATAAAATATTTTTATGGTCCTAAAAATACAAAAAAACCTGTTTGAAAGGATTTCACGAAATAACTTTTAATAATTGTTTCACTTTATTAGCAATGTGAATCAATTGCTGTCTTTCATTGCTAACAATGGTTACATGTCCCATTTTTCTTCCGGGTCTCGTTTCTTTCTTTCCATAGATGTGTACAAACGTATTTTCAATTTTTAAAACCTCATCAAGATTCTGATATTTTGCTTCTCCTCTAAAGTTTTCTTCGCCAATCAGGTTTACCATAGCGGAATGTATCATAGGTTTTGTATTTCCTAAAGGATAACCGAGTATGATACGCCATAACATATCAAACTGCGAAGAGAAAGCCGCTTCAATCGTATGATGCCCACTGTTATGCACTCTTGGAGCAGTTTCATTCACAAGCACATTGTCATCAATATCTACAAACATTTCGACTGCGAATATGCCGGGGCTCTGCAGATTCTTCACAACTGTTAATGCAATTGCTTCTGCCTTCCATAATATTTTTTCACTGATATTAGCCGGGCATAACTGGTATTCCAATAAGTTGAGATCATTATTAAAAACCATTTCCACGGGCGTATAAAGTGCATTCTTTCCATCTTCGCCGATGGCAACAATCATGGAAATTTCTTTTTTTAAGGTTACCAGTTTTTCTAAAACCGCATCTTCATTAAATGCTTTTTCACAATCTTTTTCATTTTTTAAAATTTGCACGCCTCTTCCATCATATCCGCCCATGGCAAGTTTATGAGCCGCCGGTAAAAAATCATGATGATTTTCTAAATCACTTTTATGATGGGTGATTACAAATTCAGAAGTGGGAATTTGGGTTTCTTTATAAAAATTTTTCTGGGTGATTTTATTTTTAATGATCTCCAGGGCAGCAGGCCTGGGATAAATTTTTACTCCTTCTGATTCCAATTTTTTCAGCGCATCAATATTTACTGATTCTATCTCAATAGTAATGGCATCTAGTTTTTTTCCAAAATTATAAACGTCTTCAAAATTAGTGATATCGCCTTTTGTAAAATGATGGCATAAATGCGCTGCCGGGCAATCCGCATCATTTTCCATTACAAAAGTTTCTACAGGATAATTGGCTGCTGCCTGTAATAACATTCTTCCTAATTGCCCTCCGCCGAGAATCCCTGCTTTTTTCATGTGTTTATCTTTTAATGTTTTTATTTGTCACATGGAATACGCCTGATAAACATTTTCGTTTGGTTTAAACATTTTTAATGGCTATTTCATGAAAAAATTTTCTGCAAGATAATTGTTAGAAAGTTATCAGGGTGGATTAGACTGTGATTTGTAAATATTTTTGTGGTAAAAATAAATGGAGGGAAAGCAATAAGTAAAAAATATGATTTTTTTTGATCTGTTTTTAATAACCTAATGTCCCTTTTATATTTTGAGGTAGATTTTTTTTAGTTTTTTTTAGGAAACAAGTTACCTTTTTATTCTTCCTTTGAAAGAACACATTAAGCGAATTGAATCAATATTCGGGGCTTGTGAGAAAGCCTTAATGAAAGTAAACAAATCGAATATGAAAGTTTTAAATGTAAATATTTATCGCAAATCTTCTCTTCAGTCATCTAATAATTTAGCCAGAAAAAGCAAATCATTTTTTTTATAAAGATTGTTGGAAGCTATAAAACATTTGCTGAATTCTTCAATGAGGTGCTGAATAATTCTTTTGTTATTTAAGGGCCGGTAATAAGAAGGGGTGGGTGGTACAGATATTCTTTTAAAATAACTTTCTACATCTTTATGCGAATATACTTGTCCGTTAAGTGGGTCAACATAGAAATTGATTTTCTCACTTTTTTGTTTGACAGGATTGGGGTAATTATAATCGATATCAAAATAACCGATGATAAATTGTTTAGGGATATTAATCGCTTTAGCAGGAATATCCAGGAGTTCGCAGAGAATCAAATAAAGGATTCCATTTGTAATGGCATTGCCTCTTTTATTTTCAATGAGTTTAGTAATCAAAAAATCATCTGAAAGATCGTAGCTCACTTCATTTCCTTTCAAATTGTAATAGCTGTATAAAATCCCTGAAATCACATTCACTTGTTCCAAAGGAGTGAGATAACTGTTTAACTCAAGCCATATATTTCTTCTTATTTTTTCAATTTCCTGCAAGGTGGTTGTGGCAATCATTTCCGGGTAACAATATTTGGAAACCAGCAAAGCGCCCGTCAATAATTCGCAATTACCTTTTTTCCATTCAATAAATTCTTCTACAAGATCACGAAAATGTAATTTATGAATAATCAATTCGATTCTTTCCTGTACCTGTTCATCAGGACTGTTTTCCCAAAGATTTTCAAGGTTTGGGATAATGGCACGCCCATGAGAAATAATACGGTCTGTTACGGATCTGAAAACTTCATCATCCGGATCGTCTATCAAATGGAAAAGTGCTGATATTTCCTTGTTTTCCAGCATGTAAAATTGATTAAGCAGGTTTAACAATGTAAAGATAGAAAAGTTTATAATTTTTTCTAAATTTTGTATCCCGATATTATGCAGGTCTTATATGTAAATTATTACTAATAAAAAGGTTTGGAGGAAATAAGAAGTTTAAATCCATCAGATTTTTTTGCGCAAATAGATAATAGCTATGATTGATGATTCATTTTGTAATTCAGCAAATCAAAGAGACAACAGGAATTTTTGTAATAAAGATTTATTTCCTCTGTCTTAATAAAAAATTAATCTTTGCATTAGTACCTATTTTTTATATTTTAAATAATAAACAATGACAAACAAAATAGCATTGATTACAGGAGGTAGCCGCGGGCTGGGAAAAGAAATGGCATTACGCCTTGCCCAGGATGGCTGTGATGTAGTAATTACATACGTATCGCAAAAGGTCGCTGCCGGAGAGGTGGTGAAAGAAATTAAAAGAATGGGAAGGCAGGCGACTGCTTTACAATTTGATGCAAATGATATCGCATCTATAAATAATTTTGTAAGTAAATTTAATGAGGAAGTCATTTCCGGATGGGGTGTTCATAAATTTGATTTCCTGGTTAACAATGCGGGAATGGGCGCTACGATTCCTTTTATGGAATCTACCGAAAAAGATTTTGATCTTTTTATGAATGTTCATTTTAAAAGTGTTTATTTTCTTACTCAAAAATTATTGCCTTTAATGAATGATAACGGCAGAATCATTAATATTTCTTCGGGTACTACCAAGGCTTCAGTACCCGGTTATTCTTTATATACTTCTATGAAAGGAGCCGTTGAAGTATTCTCACGCGGTCTTGCAAAGGAATTAGGTCCGAGAGGAATTAGAGTAAATGTAGTGGCACCTGGTCCTATCGAAACTGATTTTAATAATGGCAGCAACAGGGACATTCCGGAACGAAAGAAATTTTTAGCTTCCAGGAATGCACTGGGAAGATTGGGGCTGGCAAAGGATATTGGTGGTGTGATCGCATTTTTATGTAGTGATGACGGTGGATGGATCAATGGACAAAGAATTGAAGTTTCAGGTGGAGTTAATTTATAGAGCTCAATTTTTCATTTTATATTATCTACCACTTATCCAATCCAAGTAATTTCCTTCCCAAAGGAGATAATGTAGCTGTTGTATATTTTGTTTGTTCCCAATTTCTCGGATCTCCCGGAAACGCATATCCTTCAGGTGCGATGCGGTTTCTCCATGAATTGATTCTCCATTCGCGCAAAGCTTCATTGTCTTCTTCCGCCGGCATCATAGAAATGTATTGTGCAATGCGAATTTTATCTTTACTATTGTTGGCGCGGATTCCATGTGGTTCGGAACTATTGAAAATCAGTAAATCGCCTGCTTCCATTTTTATTCTTTCAGGTACAAATCCTGTTGTATCCGGTTTGAAATGATCCCTGTTTTCGGGTTGAGTGAGTTTCCAGGTATCATATGTTCTGAATAATTCGGGTATGCATTGAAAACCTCCCATTTCTTCATCCATCTGGTCATTCAATGCCAAAACTCCCTGTACATTTTGAGGCTTGGTATCAGGATCATAATCCCAATGAATAAAGGCTTTGTATTCGAAACCAGGGCGCAAAGGAAAATTCAAATTCGCCCTGTCAATAGTGCACCACAATTTTTCTGTTCCCCAGACATCTGCAAAGGCAGCATGTATTTTAGGTACTTGCCTGTTATCCCAAAGCCTTTGATGATTATAAACTTCCACCATTCCTGTATTGGTAAGTTCTTTCATTTGCATTTCAGCTCTTGGTGGTGCATACCATGTTTCGGGATCCTTAGGATTTTTTTCTTCAAATTTCCAAAGAAAATCTGCGGTTCTTTTTACCTGTTCTTTGGATACTGCATTTTTAATAATTACATAACCATTGTGTTCCCAGAATTTCCAATCATCTTCTGTGAGAACCCGCAAAGGCTCGCCATTACTGCGATCGCTCAATTTAACTTTGCTACTTGTTGCAGTGGAAGGGTTGCCTGGTTTTTCCTTGTGGTCGTTGTTTGGAATCATAGTGGGCGCCATTGTTGGATTCATAGTTTGTTGTTTCATAAAATATTTTTTATTGTAATTGAAAATGGGAAAATTCTGAAATGGATTAATAGGGTTTTATTTTTCTTCAATAATTATTTTTTGCGGTTGAAATTTCTTTTTAATTACTTCGGGACTATGTTTGTGTTTAAAAAAGATTATGAATAAGATAGCAACTACTAAAGAATATAATGAAAAGGTAATCCAGATGCCATGCCAGTCTTTACTTTTATCAGCATAAGTAAAAAATTGGTCTATCACAATTCCACTGATGGAACTTCCCAATACAGCACCAATACCGTTGGTCATCATCATAAAAAGTCCTTGTGCGCTGGCTCTTATGGAAGGATCGGTTTGTGTTTCTACAAAAAGCGAACCTGAAATATTGAAAAAATCAAACGCCATTCCATACACAATACACGAAAGAATGATCATCCAAAGGCCATCTCCCGGATTGCCATAAGCAAACAAGCCAAAACGAATAAACCATGCGAACATGCTCATCAACATTACTTTTTTGATACCAAATCTTTTTAAGAAAAAAGGAATGGCTAAAATGAAAAGCGTTTCAGAAACCTGCGAAATGCTCATAATGATTGCAGGATATCTTACTGCAATCAGTCCTTTGTATTCGGGAACATTTGCGAAATCGTGGAGAAAAGTATCACCATAAGCATTGGTTAATTGCAGCGCCGCCCCGAGGAGCATTGCGAAAAGAAAAAAGATAGCCATCTTCTTATCTTTTAATAAGGAAAATGAATTAAGACCAAGAGCATCAAAAAGAGATTTTTTGGGTTTTCCACGCAGCAACGGGGGACACTTTGGTAAAGAGAATGAATAAAACCCCAGTATCAAAGCTGCTATAGAAGCTACATAGAATTGCCCCGCTGAAGTTTCAAGATGCAGCAAACTCACCACCCAAAGTGCCACAATAAATCCAATAGTACCCCACACTCTTATGGGAGGGTAATCAATCACCACATCTTTTCCCTCTCTTTTTAATGCCGAATATGCAACCGCGATTGACAAAGAAATAGTAGGCATATAAAAGATCATATCTAATAATATTACCAGGAACATAATGTATGGATCGTTGATCAAGGGAACAGTAAAGAGAACAATAGCTCCGCAGATATGAAAAATACCATATAATTTTTCTGCATTTACCCATTTATCAGCTATGATGCCGGCTATAGAAGGCATAAATAATGAAGCAATACCCATAGTTGAAAATATAATTCCAAATTGCGTACTTGACCAGTGTTTTGTTTGATAACAATACGCGCCGATAGTAATGAGCCATGCTCCCCAAACAAAAAATTGCAAAAAATTCATTACAATAAGACGGAACTTAATATTTGACATCTGATTTTATTTTAAATTTAGGAGCAGGAATTATGATTCATTTTTTACGTTGCCACCTGTTAGCGATAAATTATTGTGAAAGATAAGAGAATTAATAAAATCTTTTCAGCATAGTTTTTTTGATTTAAAATATTCCTTTTACGATATAATGTCCCCAAAAATGTAAATATCACAATCCTGAATAATAATCATAACCACGCTCATACCAATAATCGGGTGGAGGTGTATTGCTGAAGAAAATAGTTCCAATTCGTTTAATGCTTTTTATTCCATACTTAACAGGGATTATTAGACGGAGTGGATAACCCTGATTGAGAGGTAAAGGTTTTCCATTCATTTCAAAACAAAGTAAAGTTTGGGGATGCATCATACTTGCCATATCAATACCCACATAATATTCTTTATCAGGCGTAGTCAATCCCACATAATTCATTTGCGTTTGTACATAAAGATTATACTTTTTTGCAAAGTCGCTGAATTTTACCCCTGCCCAATGTGTGATCTGGCTCCATCCTTCAATACATTTAAAATCGAAAACAATCTCGGTTTTAGGTAATGATTCAATGTCCGCAAGTGTAATTAATAGGGTATCGCCGGGACTTGTTACCACGTGCAATTTCCAGTTGCTGTCTAATGAGCTTTTCAAACCGATATCTCCATTCACTCTTACATGATTAACAGCTTCTGAAACGGGATAAGTTTTTGCAAGATGGTTATTGCTTAATGTTTTTGAAAAAACTTTTTCATCCAGGTTTAATACTTTCCGCAATGATTGAGGTGCCTGTGCTATTTCAGACTGGTGATGTATCCATTTCCAGATAAAAATGGCGGCAACGATTGCTATTACAAAAAAGATAAAAGCGACAATGCTTCTATTTCTAAATTTTTTTGAAGATATCAATATTTCTTCCTGATTATTCATCAGTTTTTGTTTTTAGGTCTTGCTGAATATTATCCTCATTGTCACTGTGAGGAAGAATGTCTTCGTGTATATTTGCCCCTGGTAAAATTATTTCGGATTTTTCAACTATCATTTTATCCTCATTTGCGGCTATTATAGGAATTGCTATGGGAGACAAAATTTTTTTATCATCTTTTATTAAAAACAGACCGGTAACCATACTTTGAAAATTATTCCATCCTGCCAGGATCACCTGGATGATATGCACTAAAAAAAATAAAGAAAAAAGAATGGTTAAGGTAAAGTGTTCTATGCGCGCCCATTCATAACCACCAAGTATAGACGTTAATGTTCGAAATTGGATAGGTTTGTAAATAGACAACCCGGTTAGTACAGATCCCAATCCCATAAAGACGACAACAGTATATGCAATCCTTTGAGCGGCATTGTATTTTTTTTGCCTGGGAACTTTTTTTGTTAAATGCAAATCATTCAACACTACAATTAAAGATTCTTTCAATGATTTTCTGTCGGGAAAAATATATCTCCATTCACCCGAAAAAATTAGATACATTACATAAATAAAGCCGTTAATGGCAAATATCCACATAAAAACAAAATGCAAACTCATTCCCTCAGCAAGACGAAAAGGAATGTTTAATGCTTTATAGAAACTGTCTGGGAAAAATCTGAGAATTGTTTTATCTCCCCATCCGATTCTATATACATCATTGGCCCAATAGATCAACATACCGCTCCACACCATTACTGCCAATATGGGGAAATTGATCCAGTGAAACCACCTGATAGCTAACGGATGTTTTTTTACAGCTTTTTTCATTTTATAGCGAGTGAATGGCAATAGCAGTACAAAAAATTATTTATTAAAGTTCTGTAAAATCTTTTAAACAGAAAAGATTAGTCAGAAAATTAAAAAATTTAATTGAAGACTTTGTATTAATTGCGTGATCTATAAAACAAAAAAAATGTTCCGTTTAAGGAACACTCTTTTTTTTTAACACCCCAGTAAAAATTTAAGCAGTTGGTTTATAATTCATCACTCAGTAAAGTACTCACATTTCAGATTTGTGTTATTCTTTTTTGGATAATGACCTATTATTAAATATTTTTTTGGTTTCTTAATTTTTTTATTTTAATTGCGTTTCATCCCGCTTTCTGATACAAAGATGCAACGCTTTTACAAATGTTATCCCTTGTTTTCGATGAATATATTTTATGTTTCGATGAATAGGATTATTTAGGCGTTTACTCATTTTCACTTTACTTCAGACTATTGTATAAAATTTTGAAAGGAGTGAATAAAGGGTATTTTTCAGAAAAATTAGTAATAAAAAAATGCTCCTGGTAAGAGAAGCATTTTAAAAGATTTTAACTGGTGATTTAACCCGTTTGTGATCAAAGATTCATTAAAGCAAACACATCCTTTTATGTGTCATTGGTTTTTCGGATAATGGTCCGATTTTAATCGGGATAGATAGTTCTCTTTGGGATAATAGTATCAGTCCTGTTTTTGGGTTTGGTTTTTCTTTGGGATAATTGAATTCATTTGGATTTTTTGGATAGTTGTTTTTTGATTTTTTCCAGGATTTGTCGGATTCTGTTTTTTTCTTGATAATTGGTTTTTGGAATTTCTGAGGATGTTTGGATGTTCGTATTTCCTGATACAAAGATGCATTTCATTTGAAATATTGCACTTCAATTTCGTTGAAAGTATTAATTTTTTCGTTGAAAGGTGCAATTTTTACGATAAACTCGTCAATCAAGATGAATCTTAAGCGGTACCTAATAAATGCAAAAATCTTATGAAGGCTAAAGTAAAGCGATCCTTTTCGTTTGTTATACTGCGTTTATCCAGGTCATTACATCAGGTTTTAATGCTTTGCTGATAGGAATTACCTTGGTATCTATTACGATTGAATTATCCTGAATATCCTTGATCTTACTCATGTTTACTATAAAAGAACGATGGACTTTCATAAACTGCTTTGGATTCATTTTCTCCTCAACAGCTTTTAATGTACTGTGAGTAAGATAATGCTTGGCCATTGTAAAATATTTTACATAATCTCCCATGCTTTCTATATATAAAATATCCTGGTAGCTGAGCCGTATAAACTTGCCATCGGTTTTTATAAAAATGTCCTCTTTATTAGTTTCCACCGTGGTATTATTAAGCGATTCGGTTATTTTATTGATACTTTCCTGGAAACGGTTAAAGGAAATTGGTTTTTTTAAATAGTCTGTTACATTGTATTGAAACGCGTCAAAAGCATAATCTGTTTTAGATGTGGTAAGTATTACTTTGGGCATATATTGAAGTTTGTCCAATAGTTCGAAACCAGTGTCTCCCGGCATTTCCACATCAAGAAAGAGGATATCTATTTCATTGCCTCCAAGAAAATTTAAGGCTGTTTCTGAGTCAGGGAAAGATCCCATTACTTCAAGAGAGCTATGTTTTTCACAATAACGTTCCAGGAAACTTCTGGCCAATGGTTCATCATCAACTATTATACACTTAAATTTCATAAAAATTAATTTACTTGTTCTTTTAAACGGTTTACTTCATTTTCTATAATTGGAAGACCTTCAGAATATTGATTTTTTAATTCTTTGTAAAGTTCACTTATGTCATATATTCCAGAAACCTCTTTACATTTTTTTTCCAAAACTTCCGCTTTAGCTGTAAGCTTTGTAAGTCCTACAAAACTGAATACCGGTTTCATTTTGTGTACTTTTTGCCGAAAGGATTCTACCTCACCGGATAAATAGCTTTCTTCCATTTCTTTCATTAATGATGGAGCTATTTGCAAAAACTGGCTAAATACGATCAAGGCATGTTCAATATCATCTTCATATATGCTTTGCAGAAATTCGATATCCAGTCTTTTGTCGAAAACGATAGAGAGGTTTTCCATAATGGATTAATTAACTCTCTAATAACGCCGGATTAACTTATATTATTATGTTTTTATCATTAAAATTTTATTTATATATTTTTTAATGTCTTTTTTAGTATTTCTCATTAAATAAAAAACAAATTGATGCGTTATCTAAAAGTAAGATTCATTAAAAAAATATATTTTGGAACCTGGAAAATTAATTAAGAGCAACAGTTTATTTTATAAATTACAACGTTTTTTTTCGCTAACCCGGGAAACATCGTTTGACCAAAAGAACACCCTTTTTGAGTCAATATTTGAATATGCTTTAAATGCCTATTTCATTTATTCTAAAGAAACACTGGAAGTAATTAAAATAAATAAAATGGCAACCAAACTTTTTGAACTGCCACCCGAAAAAGATTTAAAAGGGCTATATATGACGCAGGTAATGATGCGTTACCTGGCAGGCGATAGCCCCAATCTTGATTTTTTGATGAATAGTATTTCTGAGAGATGGAAAGGTGAAGCTGTATTTATAACTCATAATAAAAAAAGATTTTACGGCTTGGTGAGCACTAATATTTTGCCGCCAGAAATGAATGAAAATGAATACCAGGTATTAAGTATAGTAGATATAACACCAATAAAGCAAGCCAATGAAGAAGTAAAAAGAGCAGCGATAAAGGTAGAAAGAGCAGCTAGTTCAAAAGCACGGTTTTTAAGCAGTATGAGTCATGAACTACGCACACCACTTAATGGGATTATAGGTGCATCCAACGTTATTTTATCAGATCCTGATTTGAAAGAAGAAATTAAAAACCATATTAATATGGTGCATTATTCATCTGAGCACATGCTCGGCATTGTCAACGATATTCTGGATTTTAGTAAAATAGATGCCCAAAAAATGGAACTGAAAGAACAGGCTTTCAATTTGTTGAATTGTCTTAATAATGTTATTTCTTCATTTTCACTTCAATTTAAAAACCAGGATATTGATCTTATTTCAAATTTCCCCACAGAAGACTTCCAAAATATTGAAATTGTAAGTGACCAAACCAAGTTTAGCCAGATATTAAAAAACCTGTTGTCTAATGCACTTAAGTTTACTCATAGTGGGAAAGTAGAACTTTCAGTAAAAATTAAAGAATCATCCGAAACAGGTATTGTGGCATATTTTGAAGTAAAAGATACAGGTATAGGAATCCCAAAAGAAAAGCAAGAAGAAATTTTCCTGGCATTTTCACAAGTGCATGCTGATGATCTAAAAAGGAAATATGAAGGAACAGGTCTCGGATTAACTATAAGCAAACAATTGGTAAACATGATGGGCGGCACTCTTGAAGTAGATAGCGAGATGAATGAAGGTGCACGATTTTACTTTACTCTCCAATTGAAGATGGCTGAGAAACCTGTTTTAAAGAAATTGGAAGATGATCATTTGCCCGTAGTCAAAAAAGATATTCGCGGCGTTCGGGTATTGGTGGTTGAAGACAATGAAATTAATGCAAATATTTTAAAAACTTTTTTACAAAAATGGCAATTACCAATTAAAGTAGCTGTCACAGGGATTCATGCTTTGGAATTAATTAAATACCACAAATTTGATCTTATTTTGATGGACCTCGAAATGCCCGAAATGAATGGATATACCACCCTCAAAAAAATCAGGGAGAAAAAAATTACTATTCCGGTAATTGCCTTTACAGCCACTCTTCTTGACGATATGGACTCCCTCATTACAGAAGCAGGGTTTACAGATTATGTTCTGAAACCCTTTCGCCCATCAGATCTGAAAAAGAAAATAGAAAAGTATTGTGAGCGGAAAGTGGATTATGCGTAATGCCTAATTTTATTTCCATATTAAAGCCAAAGACCCAAATAAAACCCGGCTTTGTTGTGAAAGAAGAGCTAAACCTCCGTTCGCCGATCGGCGGATATAAGCCCAACAATTTTTTACTAATAAAAAAATCCCGAAAAATCAGGACTTAAATCTTGTTGCGAAGGGAGGGTTCGAACCTCCGACCTTCGGGTTATGAGAGATAATAATCTGATTTAAAATTTTTAGAACTCTTGTCTGTAGCGGGTTTCATTTTTTATGAGTCTCTGTTTTTTACGTTTTCTAATTTTCTTATTAACTGTTTTATTAACTGTTTTAGCCGCCCTTATTTGTCGGTATTTTTGATGTCATGAATACTTTATTTTATAATCACTTTCTGTATATCGGAGCGTTATTCGCACTTATTTTTTGGGCCTGGTACTTTTATCTACAAACAAATCCAATTGCACTGGCCCAAACATGTTAATTATTTTTGTCCTACTTTTTTTAAGGGAAGAACAGCATTGTTTAAGGTATCAAGGGCATTGTTCTTAAATTCTACCATCATTTCCAAGCCGCCTATTTTTTTATTTAATTCTGCAATTTTCTCATCTTTCGCGTCTACGATTTTTTTCAATTCTTCATTTTCATTTTTTAGAAACTTATTTTCTATCTTAATACTTTTCAATTGTTCTTCTAAAGATTCCGGAATAATACTTATTTCACTTTTATTTTTTTGGTCATTTAAAGTACTTGTACTGAAATTTAGTTCTATCTCTAAAAGTTTAGCAAGTTTGACTATTTTATCAATTTTCGGATTTCTTGTTCCGTTCTCATAATTGCTATAACTCTTTTGAGACACACCTATAGCTTTCGCAACTTCCTCTTGAGACATTCCTTTTCTAGTTCTCTGCTTCAATAATATTTCTGGCGACATTATTAACTTTTAATTACTTTTGTTCTAAAATATTATTTTAAGAACATTAGTTCTATTTATCTGCTCTATCAAATTTACTAACAATAAATGATATATCAAAATGGCATTATCAGAAAAAGCATTAAAAGCAATCCGGACGGACAGTAATTTACGCGCCAAGCTAATGCTTGTTAGTTCGAAAAGCGAATACACCATTAAAAGATGGATAACGGACAATTCTGATTATTTAACGATGTCAAAATATATAAATGTTATCGCCCAACATACCGGGTTGAATGAATCCGAGATTTTAGAACATAGAAAGCATTAAATCAATGACTCCGGCGCAAAAATTAATAGACGAATTCCTCTCATTGGAAGCAATGGCTGAACAAATGAGAGAAAGATCCTACAGAGCAAGAGTAGAACTGGAGCGTTTCAACGCTCCGGCTCCTTCGGGGGGCAGAAGAAAGAAAGCGCTTAGTGATGTCCAGGCAGCAAGGATAGTTTCTAATTTCAGAAAATCTATTATAAAAAAAACTTCAACTACTCATAAAAATTAAGGTAATAAATCATCAATTTATGAAAACCATTATTTAATTAGCTATTGTGAGTAAGAAAAATAAAAAGATATAAAATGAAAGCATCTGATTTACGGATAGGAAACATTGTAGGGGTTTGCTATGAAGATATTCTTATCGCTGACCAGGTAATCATTCTCGAACCAGGCGTTGTACATCTTTCAAACCGAGAAAATCCGGATAGCGACAGAGATATCGTGGGTGTGCCATTACAAGAAGAATGGTTAAAAAAATTTAATTTTAAATACAATTCACATTCTGATGAATGGAAATTTGATGTAATCATTATCAAAAAAATACAAAGCGGGACCGTGAATATCTGGCTCGTTCAATCCAAAACTTTACAGATGAAAATCGCATTCGTGCATCAACTTCAGGATTTACTTCATGTATTAGTAAAATCCGATTAATTTTTCCAGCAACTTAT
>DATKQQ010000073.1:0-21852 GCA_035532615.1 Hanamia sp. | reverse complement strand
CCCCGGGATCGTACTGTTACATCAGGGTTAAGTACCATGCGGGTAAGATCATCCTGTAGGTTTTCAGTAACAGCGGAAATAATACCACGCTGGTTATCAGGGAAACTGTCTGCCCCATTCCAGTTAGCCCAGTTAAAGCGGCGAACTTTAAAAGGACAGTTATTTTCACAATACCTGGTACCGACACAACGATTATAAATCATTTGGTTAATGCCTTCACTGCTATGGTTAGTTGCCGATACAGGACATACATTTTCACATGGAGCATTATCACATTGCTGGCAAAGCATTGGTTGAAAAACGATATCTGGTTTTTTAGGGTCTCCGGTGAAGTAACGGTCTATACGTATCCATTGCATATCATGATAACGGGCCACTTCATGTTTACCTACTGTAGAAATATTATTTTCTGCCACACAAGCTATCGTGCATGCAGTACATCCGATACAGGTATTCAAATCAATGCTCATTCCCCATTTAATTCCTGGTCTGGCGTAAGTGGGATAGAGAGTTGCATCACGGGTAAAGTTTTCACCGTATTGTTTCAGTTCTTCTTCTTCTTCTCTGTTTAATTCACCGGGATCGGCAATAAATTCTTCAAGAGTTGTTTCTCTTACTATCGGGCGGCCTTCTGTTATGCTATGAGTTTGGGAACCGGCAAGAGGATATGTTTTCCCGGTTCCTTCTATGGTAACCGGCATTTCATAAATAATGTTGTTACCATTTGAAAAAGTGAATGGATACATATTTTTACCAGCACCCACTACTGCAGGCCCTATGAATTCACTTGTTTTTGATTTATCATTACTCTCACGGCCGTACCCAACTGCTACCGCAATTACATTCGGATGAGTGCCAGGAATTATTAAAACGGGGAGTTCAACCGTTTTCCCGTTAGCTGTAAGTTTCACTACAGGTTTTTCGGGATGCACTTCATATTTGTCTGCCTGCCGGGAGTTAAATATATCAATATCAAATAATTTTTTTCCCAAATCCGGGGAAACCATTACATAATTATCCCAGGTAGTTTTTCCTACCGGATCACTGGCTTCCTGGAGCCAAGCATTGCTTGCGCGAGAACCAGTGCCTATAGTTACTTTTTGGTATAATACCATTTCAATGTCACCACCTTTAATGGCGCCGATTTTTGCGGCGGCAGCAGTAACATTCGCTGTAAAAGCAGCAGAACTCACAAGTATTATATTTCCTGTGGTTGATTTTGTAGAATCAAAATCAACAGATTTAGGAGATATATAGCCGAGCGAATCTTTTACATCAGAAGTCGCAAGCCCTACTGCATCACCGGATGTCAGGTCATTAGGATTTACAAAAACGGGTTGAGTTTTAATTTTTGAATTTTCCAATACACCGTCCTGTAAAAATCTTTCATAGTTATCAAGGCCGCCAAGTTGAGCCGTCCAGAACTTCCTGAAATAAGATTCATAATCATCCGGATCTCCGGTAAGTTTTAATAAAGATGATTCAAATTGTCTTGTTTTAAATAACGGATGAATGATAGGTTGAATAGCACTTACATAACCCTCCTGAGGTTCAGCATCCCCCCAACTTTCCAGCCAGTGATGAGAAGGAATAACGTACTTACACAATTCTGTAGTTTCATCCATTTTTTCACCATAAGAAAGTGTAAACGGACAGTTCTTAATTCCAGCGGCAAATTTTTGAGCATCAAAATAGCTGTAAACAGGATTAGCACCATATACCAACAAAGCACCAATATTGCCTGCATTCAGATCTTGCGTGAGAGTAGCCATATCTGAATCCAGACCCTGGCGGTAATTAACAGGAGTGTTCCAATCTATGGTTTTTCCACTTGCCCCTATTGCCTCATTTATTGCGTTTACAATTATTTGAATGTTGACATCATTGCTACCGCAAACTACTAATCCCGCACCCTTGTTTGCCATTAATTCTGCAGCAGTTTTTTTAACGGCATCAGCCAGATCTCCGGAAATATTTGAAGAAGTACTTCCTCCAAGTGCACCCAACAATGCCAGGGCAATGGCGCCGGTTTCTGAAGGCTTATGAAGGTACCTCTCATCTGCATTGGCACCTGTCATACTATAAAAACCTTCAAATTGTATGTGGCGACTCATGGAAGGATTTTTTTGATTTATTCTTCTTCCTTTTGCCCATTGATTAGCAAATATAACAGGGCTCAACCATGAAGCAAGGAAATCGGCTCCAAGGCTTACAATCACCTTTGCATTTTCAAAGTGATAGGCAGGAATCGCTTTTTTGCCATAAGAGACCTGGTTGGCTTCTAACATGCCACTATAAGAAACTGCGTCATATTGTACATGCCGGCTTCCCGGATATTTTGCCAGAATTTCACTGATAATTTTTCGGGTAGTAATGGAAGTAATAGAACATGTTAAAATTACCAAAGGCTTCCCCGCATTGGCTGCAAGGCCATCTGCAACCATTTTATCTATAGCTTCAAAAGTGGCTTCCCTACGATTGGCCATAGGATAACGAAGGCGGGTAGTATCATAAAGATCCAACACAGAAGATTGAATTTGCGCTGAAGTGGAACCTTCTGATAATGACGAGAGATCATTACCCTCAATCTTAATCGGCCTTCCATCCATCTGTTTTACGACTACTGGTACTGCATCCCCTTCCATCAAATAGGTAGAAGCATAATAATTAGGAACCCCAGCCACCATATCGTCCGGTTTGTTAAGAAAGGGGATACTTTTACGAACCGGCATTTCACAACTTGCAGCAATAGCGGCAGCGGCCGTACTGAAACCCATATATTTCAGAAAATCTCTCCTGGGAGTTTTAGCATTAAAGATGCTTTCATTTCCTAACTCTTCAAAAGGAAGTTCCTCTCTGAATTCATCTTTTTTAGCTTTCTTATGTGCTTCACTTTGGTTGAGTTCACCAAAATTCTGCCAGTATTTTTTTTCACTCATATTTATCCAATCCGCCGAAAGCGGACTATTAGCTTAAATCGGAAAAAGATTTAAGAAATGAACAATATTGTTTCTTTATTTTTAATTTTTTATCTCCTTTGTGAGTATGGAATAATTCTAATAATGACATTTCCCACATTCTGTTCCTCCAATCATTTGAACGGTAACACTGTCATATTTTTTATCTTTTATATCCTGATGGAACTTTGTATATAGGCTGTAAAATTTATTACCATGGCCTTCATTATCATTAAACTGAACATTCGTAGTTCTGTGGCAATTGATACACCACCCCATACTTAGTGGAGCAAATTGGCTTACCTGATTCATATCCTGGATATTTCCATGACATGTCTGACAAGCTACCCGCCCTACTTTTACATGTTGAGAATGGTTGAAATAAACAAAAGCCGGAAGATTGTGAATTTTTACCCATGCGATAGGATGCCCGGGTTTATCATACGTTTTTGTGTCCGGGTTCCAACCCACATATTCATACAATTTTTTGATTTCGTTATTGGCATCTACGGTTGTACCGTCTTCCCGAATTATGGGCTCACCTTTATAATCATTGATAGCTTTATGGCAGTTCATACATACATTCACAGAAGGGATGTTAGCATGTTTGCTATCCTGGGCACCACCATGGCAATACAAGCAACTGATTTGGTTTACACCAGCATGCACTTTATGTGAAAAGTAAATAGGTTGTATAGGCTGGTATCCCTGTTGCCTTCCTAATCCCATTGTTCCCTCAACCAGAAAATATCCTGCAAAAACAAATAATACAATTGAAATAAGAAGCAAGTACATTTTATTTCGATAAAAGGGAACCGGATTCGGAGACTTTATTCCGTCTTTTTCATCAGTCAGTTTTTTAAGATTGCTATTTACCTGCAATAGTATCAAACCTATAATGGCTAATATCAATGTTAGCAATCCATATAAAACAGTATTGTTCGATTTAGGAGCTGCTGCTGTTCCTGCGGCCCCCCCTCCTGTAGATGCTCCCGGTGCTTTGTAATTATCTGCCCATGTTAGAATAGCATCTATATCCGCATGTGATAAGTTAGGAAAAGGAGTCATCACTACCCCACCATGTTCGGATCGTAATTTCTCAGCATAAGGATCAGTATTTACCATGGTAGTGGTATTAGCAACCCATTTGTAAACCCAATCCTTGGAAGGTTCTCTTTCGCGGGCACCTTTGAGTGGAGGTCCTACATAAGTTTCTAATGGTTTGTGACATGCTGCACAGTTAGCTTTAAAGAGAGTTTCTCCATTGTCGGCATACACTGACTTCAGTGAAGAAATTAGTAAAAGTAAAAGGAATACTGCGAGTGTTTTAGTAAAAAGCCTGTTAACGTGATTCATACTCTTATTTTCCTATCTTGAATAATTGGAATAATTACCTTGTTGGCTGCAAAAATAAGGAAGCATGTTGATAATGTGTTAACATTTTTAAATTTTTTTTTTCCATATCCGTGGCGGGTTTCAGAGAAATTTTATTATAGAAGTGCTTTTTATAAGTATTTAACTGCTCAAAAAAGATGATTTTATCCTCTTTATAAAAATCGTTGATTTATCAAATCAAAAACTGCATCTTTGGAGCTGATAAATGATTACAAATTATAGATTCCACGGCTAAATAAATAAAAAGGCCGGCGGTAATTCTTTGCATAAAAACAACTTCATTTAATGAACAAAAACAACCGAAAAAAAATAATCATTTTCGCATCAGGTGCAGGAACCAATGCTCAAAAAATCATTGATTATTTTAAAAGAAATAAAAATGTAAAAATCGTTTTGATAGTTTCTAATAATTCGAAAGCAGGTGTGCTCGCTATTGCTGCAAAAGAAAATATTCCTGTTTTATTAATTGAAAAAAACCTTTTTATCGAAACAGGCTATTTACATGAAATAAAAAAGTATAACCCTGATCTAATTGTTCTTGCTGGATTTTTATGGAAGATACCGGAAACTTTAATTGCCTCTTTTCCACAAAAAATAATAAATATACATCCTGCATTATTACCCGCCCATGGCGGAAAAGGAATGTATGGGAATAAAGTACATATTGCCGTTATTGATGCAAAAGAAAAAAAAAGTGGTATTACGATTCATTATGTGGATGAAAAATATGATCACGGCAAAACCATATTTCAAGCCACTTGCGCTGTAGAAAAAAATGATACCGCAGAAAGCCTTGCTTCAAAAATTCATCTCCTGGAACACGAGTATTATCCAAAAACAATTGACAAAATATTGAAAGGAAATAATTCCTGATTCTATCTGCTTTTAATTATAAGTGACCCTATTATAATGAAATAAAAAAAGAATTACAATTACAAAGGATACTTTTTTTTAGACGCACTTCCTGTGTTGTCAATTTTGAAAATACTTTAAATTTGGGAACTAATATTTACTATCCTAACTAAAAAAAGATTTGCGATTGTACCTGAAAAGTACGATGAACAACAAGTACCACACAATAAAATTGATGACTGAAAATTCCTTACAAAGATTCCTTAATGCTCAGGAAAGTGATTATTCAATAGCTTTATCAGAAATAATAAATGGCAAAAAACAAAGTCATTGGATGTGGTATATTTTTCCGCAGATACAAGGTTTGGGTTTTAGCGAAATCTCAAAATTCTATGCGATAAAAAATATTCACGAAGCCAAAGAATTTTTAAATCATCCTATTTTAGGAAGCAGGCTTATACATATTTGCAATGAATTATTAATTCTTGGAACCAATGATGCACATAAAATTTTTGGCTATCCTGACGATTTGAAACTGCATTCTTCCATGACTTTATTTTCTTCTTTGCCGAATACCAACCTCGTTTTTCAAAAAGTTTTGGATAAATTTTTTAAAGGAGAAAAAGACCCTAAAACTTTGGGCCTTTTATAAATTACATACAATTGCTATCGTCTAAAATTTATATTGCCGTCTTAAATCATTTCTCAGTTGATGCAATTGTTCACTGATACCTACTTTATAAATATGCGGGTTGTTGAAACGTTTGTGTTCTTCAGGCAATTTTTGTAATCTCTTTTGCACAAAAGCAGTTATATCACTTGGATGATAATCATTCAATAATGATTTTCCTTTTTTCATTATTGGGGAAAGCAAAGGAGTAGCCATTTTAGTATCAAGAGACATACTTTTTTCAGGGTCAAAAGGATGAATCATTTTATCAGGAACCTTATCTTTCTCAAGCGCAATAGCGTCTGCAATAAAACAGCCCGAATCATCAGTGTAGCGATAAACCTGTTTGACTCCCGGAAGTGTTACCTTCTGAATATTTTCAGATAATTTAATTTTTGGTTGTCCTTTTATTTCACTCAATTTATATACGCCATCAAGCGCTGCATCGGGTTGACCGGTTGCTATGCTAGTGCCAACTCCAAAAACATCAATCGGTGCATTTTGATCCAGTAAACTTTTTATCAGGTATTCATCTAACTGATTAGATACCACAATTCGCACATCCTGAAATCCTGCATTATCAAGCATTCTTCGTCCTTTCTTTGAAAGATAGGCAAGGTCTCCACTATCCAGGCGTATTGCCTGAAGGCCTTGACCTTTTAATTTCATTTCTTTTGCCACTATTATCGCGTTTGGAATGCCACTTTTTAAAGTATCATAAGTATCTACAAGCAATGTGCAATTAGCTGGTTCTGATTCTGCAAACTTTCTGAAAGCCGTGAGTTCATTTTCCTGGCTTTGAATAAATGAATGAGCCATCGTGCCAGAGGCATTAATATTGTACTTTTTTGCTGCATAGACATTTGAAGTGCTGTTGAATCCTCCGGCTATAGCAGCCCTGCTAGCGGAGATCCCACCTAATGCCTGCGCTCTGCGTAAACCAAATTCGCTAAGATGGCGATCACCTGCGGCATATCTCATTCTTGTAGCCTTGGTAGCGATCAGGGATTGAAAATTGAGATAATTCAATAATAGGGTTTCTATTAATTGAACTTCGGAAAGGCTACCTTCCACTTGCAGCATCGGTTCCATAGGAAATGCTATTTCGCCTTCCGGCATAGAACGAATGGTACCTTTAAAACGAAAGGCTTCCAGCCAGGATAAAAATTCTTTATCGAAACCTTGTTTATGCAACCAATCAATTTCGGCTTTATTAAAATGCAGGCGCTCAATTACAGGTAATAATTCACCCAATCCACAAAAAATAACATAGCCACCGGAAAAAGGTAATTCTCTGAAAAAATAATCGAAACATGCCGGCGTTTCATGAATATTTTGCTTAAAATATGCGTGAGCCATAGTAAGTTCATACATATCCGTATATAAGCCTGAATCGGTATAAACCGAAAAATTTTTATCGTCCATAATTTTAAATATAATGATTAATTCAATTTAAAAACCAAAAATTATTGAAATGTAAATGAAACTTTCCGGTTTGTTAGTAAAATAAAAAAGCCACCGTATTACAGATGGCCCTTTATACCCCAAAGAAAAAAGTTTATTAGCTACAGCCCATACTGTTGCCGCAGTTCAAACATTTATAGCAAGTACCGCTACGGATGGTAATGTGTCCACAAGTATTACAGGCAGGCGCATCACTTTGCATATTTTTGGAAGCAGCATTCACGGCATCCAAACTCAAATTAGTTTTTTTTGTGTGTGCTTCTCTATATGATTTTTGCGTTTGTGCTTTAACGTTAGAAGATCCCGTAACTCTTATTTCACTCAGTTCAGGGATGCGCTCACCAATAGTGGGTGTGTTTTCATCCCAGGGTTTATTCCCCAGGTTTTCTACTTCCGGTTTGTCCAAAACATGTACCAGGTCATTTCTTCCCAGGTATTCATAAGCCAATGAACGGAACATGAAATCAATAATGGAAGTAGTGGTTTTTATATTAGGATGCTCTACCATTCCCGATGGTTCAAAACGGGTGAATACAAATTTTTCTACAAATTCTTCCAAAGGAACACCATATTGTAAACCAATAGAAATGGCTATGGCAAAGCAGTTGAGCATGCTGCGCATGGTAGCACCTTCTTTAGCCATATCTATAAAAATTTCTCCCAATGTACCATCAGTATATTCTCCTGTTCTGAGAAATAAGGCCTGGCCGTTTATTTTTGCTTTCTGTGTAAAACCACGGCGCTTTGCTGGTAAAGTTCTCCGTTCAACTATCATGGCAAGCTGCCGTTTCAGTGAAGTATCCTCACTGTTTTGAACTCTTTTATTTACCTCTTCCAAAAGATCATCAACTGTCAATTGACTCATGTTTACCAAAGCGGATTCATGTTGCTTTTCTTCGCTTTCGGATTCATTTATTTCGGTGTTTTTCTTTTTCTTATCGCTTTTATTGCTGAGAGGTTGCGATAATTTAGAACCATCACGGTAAAGCGCACATGCTTTTAATCCGAGCTGCCAGCTTAAAAGATAGGCGTCCTCAATTTCCTGGATAGTTCCTTCATTGGGCAGGTTGATAGTTTTAGAAATAGCGCCGCTCAAAAAAGGTTGTGCTGCTGCCATCATTCTTATATGGCCGCTGTAATGAATATATCTTTCACCGGTCTGGCCACATTTGTTGGCACAATCAAAAACCGGTAAATGTTCCTCTTTCAAATAAGGAGCCCCTTCAACAGTCATGGTACCGCATATATAAATATTGGCTTCTTCAATTTGTCTTTCAGTAAATCCTAATGCTTCTAATAAGTTCCATTCAAAATTATTATAATCTTCTGCTTTGAAACCAAGACGTTCCAAGCACTCTTCCCCTAAATTAAAAGCATTAAATACAAATCCAATTTCAAAAGCTGTAGGTAAAGCCGTTTCTATCTTTTGAAGATCTGCACTTGAGAAACCTTTTTTAGAGAGAGATTCAAAATTAATATGAGGTGCATTTTCTAAAGACGCATGTCCTTTTGCATAATTTACTATTTCTTCAATTTCATTTTCATCATACTTCAAATTACGTAATGCCTGTGGTACACTTTGGTTGATAATTTTAAAATACCCGCCACCGCTTAATTTCTTAAATTTCACCAAAGCAAAATCGGGTTCTACGCCAGTGGTATCACAATCCATTACCAGTCCAATGGTTCCGGTAGGCGCAATGACAGTGGTTTGTGCGTTTCTATATCCGTATTTTTCACCAAGCATTATTGCGTCATCCCAGGCTTTGGTTGCCGCTTTCAAAAGATAATCAGGGCAATCTTTCGCATTAATTCCCTGTGGTTTTATCTCAAGACCTTCATAGGCATCTGCAGCATCATAAGCAGCAGCACGATGATTGTGCATTACCCTAAGCATCTGTTTTTTATTTTCTTCGTACTTGCTAAAAGCACCAAGATGTCCGGCAAGCTCTGCAGAAGTTTTATACGCAATACCTGTCATAATAGCTGTAATAGCGCCTGCAATACCCCGTGCTTTATCACTGTCATAAGCAATGCCGTTTACCATAAGCATACTACCGAGGTTGGCAAATCCTAAACCCAATGTTCTATAATCATAACTTAATTGCGCTACTTCTTTACTTGGAAATTGGGCCATCAAAACAGAAATCTCCAAAACGGTGGTCCATAACCGAACGATGTATTCAAACCCGGTAACATCGAATGAATTATCAGATTCATTAAAAAATTTGCGAAGATTTACAGAGGCAAGGTTACAAGCAGTATTATCAAGGAACATATATTCACTGCACGGATTACTTGCTCTTATTCTCCCTCCTTGCGGGCAAGTATGCCATTCATTGATAGTAGTATCATATTGCGTTCCCGGATCGGCGCAGCGCCATGCGGCATAAGTAATTTCGTCCCACAATTTTTTCGCTTTTATTTTTTTCATGGTGCGGCCATCGCTTCTGGCTTTCAGCTCCCAATCTTCATCATTTTCCAATGCATGAAAAAATTCGTTAGAGATACGCACAGAGTTATTACTGTTCTGCCCGCTTATAGTTTTATAAGCTTCTCCTTCATAATCACTTGGATAACCTGCATCAATCAAAGCACCTACTTTTTTTTCTTCTTCTACTTTCCAGTTTACAAATTTTTCAATTTCCGGATGGTCAATATCAAGACAAACCATTTTAGCTGCGCGTCGGGTAGTGCCGCCACTTTTGATAGCGCCAGCAGCCCTGTCGCCTATTTTTAAGAAACTCATTAATCCGCTGGAAGTACCGCCGCCACTTAGTTTCTCGCCTTCACCGCGTATAGAACTAAAATTCGTTCCTACCCCACTCCCATACTTAAAAATTCTTGCTTCACGAACCCAGAGATCCATAATGCCACCCTCGTTTACGAGATCATCTTCCACACTCAGGATAAAACATGCGTGAGGCTGTGGCCTTTCATAAGCAGAGGTAGATTTCTTTAAAATTCCATCTTTTGCATCTACAAAATAATGCCCTTGTGGTTTTCCTGTAATGCCATATACTTCGTGCAGGCCTGTGTTGAACCACTGAGGTGAATTGGGAACGCAGGCTTGATTTAAAATGGAATAAATCAATTCATCATAAAATATTTGTGCATCTTGTTTTGAAGAAAAATATTCATTGCGCTCGCCCCATACGCGCCAGCAATGAGCCATACGATGCGCCACTTGTTTTACGGATGTTTCTCTTCCAGTTGATCCATCTGCTTGTGGTACACCTGCTTTACGAAAATATTTTTGCGCTAAAATATCGGTGGCTATCTGGCTCCACTGCCTGGGTACTTCCACATTATCCATCTGGAAAACTATTTCACCGGTAGTATTTTTAATCACCGAAGTACGGTAATCATATTCAAACATATCAAATGGTGAAATGTTTTCTTTTGTAAAATGCCGTGAAAAACGAAGGCCGGAAGAAGATTCTTTTTTTGCAGACATCGGGTTAATAGTATTTTTGATTTAATTAATTCTTTTTTGTGAAGCGGGAGAACGAAAATATTTTTTCTTAGCCACAAAACATGCCTCAAAATATTAACATGGTGTGGATAAGAATTGTGGGAAATTTTCTTAGTCAGGCGGGCATTGACTTAACAGGTTTTTGCACATAATGGGAATAAATAAAAATTTATTTTTCATTAATCCCTGGCATTATCATTTTTAATAATAAGTAATTATGAAAGCTGTAGCTCAACGGGTATTAAAATCGTCTGTAACTATTGATAATAGTATAAAATCCGCAATAAAAAAGGGATTACTCGTATTTATTGGTATTGAAGATGCAGACAATGATGATGATATAAAATGGCTTAGCAATAAGATTGCAAATCTGCGCATTTTTGATGATCAAAATAAGATACCGAATATATCTGTGAAAGATATTAATGGAGATATTTTGTTAGTTAGTCAATTCACTTTACAGGCTTCTACTAAAAAAGGAAATCGTCCTTCTTATTTAAAGGCAAGTAAAGCGGAAATTGCGATTCCGATTTATGAAAAAATGATTATTCAATTGGAAAATGATTTAGGTAAAAAGATATTTACAGGAGAATTTGGGGCAGAGATGAAAGTAGAATTGGTCAATGACGGACCTGTAACGATTTTGATCGATACGAAGAACAGGGAATAGCCACGAATTACGGTAACCTGCCTGTCGGCCAGACAGATTTCGACCAATTCTTTTGTTTGTATTACTTTGTAAACCTGATATATTAGGGAGTTACAATAAAATTTTATGGAAGATATTACTTTAAAACAAGCGCAGGAAAAAATAGACCAATGGATAAAAACCGTTGGGGTGCGTTATTTTAATGAGCTCACCAATCTCGGAATTCTGATGGAAGAAGTGGGAGAATTATCAAGGTTGATGGTGCGTATTTATGGAGAACAATCTTTTAAAAAGCCTCCTCCCTTGGAGGAGGTTGGAGGAGGCCTTGCAGATGAAATGGCTGATGTACTTTGGGTTTTAATTTGCCTTGCCAATCAAACCGGAGTCGATCTCACTGATGCCTTAAAGAAAAATTTTGATAAGAAAACCCTGAGAGATGGAGAAAGGCATAAGGGGAATGAGAAGTTGAGGTAAGCCTTATTTAAAACAAAAACTTAAATTTGCGCATACACAATTTTATTACAATTATTAAAACTACTAATGGAAAACAATAAATGCACAACAAAATAATTATGCATATATTAAGTAACCGAAACATTAGTCTTTAATTTTTGATAAAAAAATTTCTACCAATTCTTCCCTGCAAATTTTAAAAAATTTTGCCAACTCTTTGTAGTATTCAAAATCTAACCAAATACAAAAGTATTCTTCTGAATCTCCATCATCGGGATGTTCTAAATCATAAAAATAATCTTCCTTGATACCAACTGACCTCTTGATTTCATTTGCTAATTTTTTATATTCATCTATAGAAAAAACCGCACCATTTGGACTATTTTTCATTGTAATTTCAACATAAAAAAATTTGCTAGGTTTATCATCTATATCATATTTAAAGCCCCAATCCAATATTAAATCTACTTCTTTCTTTTTTTCTTGAATTAAGAGGTTCTTTACTAAAACAATTTGTCCAGATACATAAAAAAAATTCATTAAATCATCCAAAGAAAATTTTTTTGAATAAGTATATTCCCGAAAGGATATATATGACAAATCAAAACATTGTGATTCATATAATTTCCACGAAGCTTTTTCTTTAGTAAACTTCTCTATTATAACTTTAATTTCTTCAGAGTATGCTTTTATTATCTTTTCCTATTTCTTTAAAGGTTGATACAAATGCATCCGTTAATAAGTCTAATTCTTGTATAACTTTTTCTTGTATTAGTGATAATTCTAAAGAAGGTTTAGTTGGCATAAAAGATATTTTTTAAAGTATAATAATTGGTTAATGTTATTTCAGTAATCTCATCCTTAATGATTTTCTTTGCAAGCTTTTTCATTTCAAACATACCTTCTTTAAGAGGGTTCAACATTGTTTTAAGCAATAGCAAATATTCATCAAAAACATTGTCATCAGATTCTATAGTTTTTAAATTATTATATAACTGCTGATAAGAAATTTTCTCAAATGAAAAAGTATTCTCATCGCTGATCGAATAATTTAACAAAATGTACAAACGAGTATAATCAGGATAATTGTCATCGCACCATTTTTTATATTTTTCCAGTTGAGTAACTTCCGTTGAATTTTCATCTTCCCTAATTGTTTTACCAATTTCTGCGAAAATTTTATTTTCAATTATAATTACAAATTTTTCATCCTCGTCCAAAATAAATAAATCTATTCTTCCCTTTGGAATTGGATATTCACGGTTTATAGAATAAGTTTTCTTTAAAATCTTTTCACTTAAATCATTCTTGTTTGAAATGGAAGTACCCTTTACCATCTGCGATAATATCTTAGAACCTTCTTCAAAAGAATTATAATCCATGAGGTACTCTAAAATATTACTGTGACTATTTTCATCAAAATCATACTCCATCAGGCTAAAAGTAGATATCCGTAGTCTTTTAAAATTTTGTTTTATTTTTTGTTTTAATTCTTTAATATTTTCCTTTAAGAAATCTGCACGCTTTATTTTTTAAGCTCAGTCATTATATCTTCTAATACTTCTGGTGATAAAGTTCTTTTGTTTGATATAGATTTAACTTTATGAAGTTTTAAAAAATCAATTACATCAGTCAGTCTTCGTAAGTTATTCGTCATTTGGTCAAAGAAATAAATTAAAGTTGTTATTTAGAGGTCATGTAAATATCATAACTTTATGCAGTATATTTTCATCAAGTGTCTTTTCAGTTGTAATTGATTTCCCATCATTTTTAAAAGAATCAAAGTTATAAAATGTTTTATTGCATGTATAAAAAGGAGATTAATTTAAAAAAAATTTGAAAAGAAAAATAAGAGAGATAGAGAGAGGCATAAGGAGAATGAGGAGTTGAATTGAAAACATTTTTATGAAAAATTTCACGCTAAACAGGATAAAAATATTTTAAGCAATTTTGACAAAGAAGTTAAGAAATTTTATGAACCGGGTTTAAAAGAAATAAATAAATGAGAGGAAGAATAAAAATAATTGACTTCACATCACTTTAACGGAAAACGAATAAGAAAACTTCAGGGAACCATAAAGTTTTGGGAGATAAAAAAGACTTTTGAATACCTTAACCTGGAAAAGCCAGAAGCAAAAAGTGGTTGAAAAAGAAGGAGTTTAAAAACAAACCATTAAGGAATGAAGAATAGTTAAGCTTTCACTTAATGAACCTTTACTTCTTAATGGTTATACAATGAAGTTTCATTGCTTTAGAAGAAAACCTTCATAATTTCATTTCCTAAAAAATATACACTCATGCCAATAGATACCGGTGATTTAACCGATGAAACCTACAACGCCATTATGATTGAAGCGGAAAGATTCAATCATGACCTCACGCTACAATTTGGTTTGCTCAGTTATGAATGTGATGATGAAAAAGATTTTATTTTAAAATCAAAAAAACTAATAGCCGAAATGCTACGGTATAATAATGCAGATATAGACGACATGTTTTTTGGCAATCCTCCGAAAACAAAAGATTTTCACAATTCATTACGTAAAATACTTGACAATATTTCAAAGTTGAAGAATAATCATTAGCCTCAGTTTCTCTCCACGGAGTTGAGTAGAGAGGGGGATGGCAGGCAGGATAGATGATCATTGAAACTCTCTGATTCAGTTAAGTTGCAAAAAATTATCTTTGTGAACATTAATTATTCTGAATGATTCAGAACCTTACAATAAAGAACTATAAATCTATTGATCAACTAAATCTTGATTGCTCGAGGATAAATGTTTTTATAGGCCAACCCAACTCTGGCAAATCCAATATACTTGAGGCATTGGATTTGTCATATTTATCATGGATCATGGGGGTCAATAAAGACCTTAAAAAAAGTGGTATAAGTACAATTGACATAAGCTCATTTTTTCGAGCTAGTAAAGTTGCTGATCTTTTTCGATTTGGCAATTTAAAGGAACCTATTTCAATAGTTCATCCAGGCTTTTCCCAAGACACCTTTATTGAAGCTAATTTTGACAAAACAAATGATAAGAACTTTTTTGAATTTCATAATTCAAATGTCTCCTTTACAAATTTTGACAATAGCTTTAGTCCCTTGGAACCTGCGCAGTTTTACGCCTCCCCTATAAAACCTTATCGTTATCAAAGCAATTTAGAGTTTCATGATATTGGAAATTATATTCAAAGGCTAATGCCTCCTTTTGGCAACAATTTGGCAAGTGTTATTTATCATAATTCTGATATGCAGCAGTTAATAAATAATTTTGCGAAAGATCATGGCTTTGATTTTATTATTGATAATGCTACAGGTAATATCGCTATACAATTAAGAATTAGTGAAGGTGTAGTTTACTCCTTGCCTTATGAAGCACTTGCAGACACTTACAAAAGAATGTTATTCTTTATTGCCGCTGTAAGACATACAAATGGCTCTGTTATTACTCTAGATGAACCGGACACGCACGCTTTTCCGCCTTATGTATCTTTCTTAGCTGACGAAATAATTAAACAAACCAGCGTCCAATTTTTTATTGCCACACATAATCCTTATTTACTCAACACGTTTATTGAAAATACCCCCGTGATGGATTTTAGTATATTTATTGTTTCTTATGATAAAAACAACAGAGCAACGGTTGCAAAAAAGTTAAGTGAAAATGACTTGTCGGAATTATTAGATTTCGGAGTTGATATTTTTTTCAATTTAAATCGCTACTCTGATGGCAGTGTTGAATATTCTTCCTGAATGCTATGTGGATACAAAAGTGGCTGAAATTATAACCCGCTCTTCTGAAAAATATAATCATCAACATGGATGCGGTCAAATAGCGAACCTTTTAAAAAGGAGACTGAAAGATACTGTTGCTTTAGGCATCATTGATGAAGATAAAAATAAGGGTCCGATCGCAAATTATTTTCTCGAATTTGATGAAATAAAATCCGAAAATGACCTAATACTTAAAAAGCACAAAGATAGAAAGCAGTATTTAATTTTAATTTGTCCCGAGATTGAAAAATGGTTGTTAATGAATGCAAATTCAGTTCATCTCAATCTTTCAGATTTTAATCTTCCCTCCGATCTTAACGGATTTAAACAAATAACCAAGACGCAGGATATTGATTCAAATCTTGATTTTTATCAATTCATAAAGGCGCTTATCGATAAAAAGTCCGCCGGAATAATCACGTTCGGGAATTGGGTAAGCGATTTTAAAAATAACACCTTTGACAACTTGAATCATTAAAATGGAATTCCTGGTTATTAGTTGGTTTACTGTATCAATTCCTACACCAACGCCTCATACAACACCTCCACCGGATGCAACGCCTTTACACCAGTTCCATCTTTTACCTGGTGGCGACAACTTGTGCCGGGGGCCGCGATGATAATATCAGTAGCAGTGCTTCGCACTGTAGGAAATAAAACCAGTTCTCCGATTTGCATAGATAGGTCATAATGCTCTTTTTCAAAACCAAAGGAACCTGCCATACCACAGCATCCGGAGCGAATCTCTTCAGCCGAATAATTTTCGGGCAAAGACATCATTTTTAGAGTAGGTGCCGTTGAAGACAATGATTTTTGATGGCAATGTCCCTGAAGTTTGATATGACGTTTTTCAGTAGTAAACAAATTCTTTTTAATGTTTCCTTTATCAATCTCTCTTGCAATAAATTCATCTATTATAAAAACATTCTTTGATAACTTTTTTGCTATCGCGAGGTTTTCATTATCAGCCAAATCAATATACTCATCTCTGAAAGTAAGTATAGCGCTGGGTTCTATACCTATAAGTGGTGTTTCTTCAGTAATTATTTTACTAAAAATGATAATGTTTTTATTGGCAATTTTTTTTGCTTCTCTCAAGAGCCCTTTCGACATCCAGGCCCTCCCACTCTCTTCGTGCTCAGTCATCATTACTTCATAACCCAATTTTTCTAACAGTAGAATAGCCTTAATGCCAATTTCAGTATCATTGTAATTAGTAAATTCATCGCAGAATAAATATACTTTTTTATTTTTCGGCTCACCATTACCGTTGATCCTCTTTTTTCTTTTATCAAACCATTTTCTCAAACTTATTTTATAAAGAGTGGGCATGGAGCGTTTCACAGCAAAGCCTGAAAAGCGCTTTATCGAATTACTAATCCATGGGGTAGTCATCATCCAGTTGTAAATGCCCGGAGCAATTGAACCTAATCTTGCTGATTTATTAAAATTCGCAATCAACTTAGAGCGAAAAGGTACGCCGTTAGCATCATAGTATTGTTGAAGGAATTCCGCCTTTAATTTGGCCACATCTACACTGGAAGGACACTCTGACTTGCAACCTTTGCAGCTAAGGCACAGATCCATCACCTCATAAATTTCTTTATGATCAAAACGATTTAGTTTAGTTGAATTGGTAAGAAAATCCCTTAAAATATTAGCCCTCGCCCTTGTAGTATCTTTTTCATTTTTGGTTGCCATATAGGAAGGGCACATGGTGCCACCCGTTAAATGGGTTTTGCGGCATTCACCTGTACCGTTGCATTGTTCAGCATGCTGAAGTATATCCTGGTTATGAAAGCGAAATACTGTATTGAATACCGGAGTTTTTTGCCCCGGCTTGTACCTAAGCATCGTATTCATTGGCGGGGTATCCACAATTTTATTCGGATTAAAAATATTATTCGGATCCCATGCGTGCTTGATACTTTTAAATAGTTGATAATTTTTTTCGCCTACCATTTGCTTTATAAATTCGCCACGAAGCCTGCCATCACCGTGTTCACCGCTTAACGAACCCTTATATTTCTTTACCAAATCAGCAATCTCCTGCGCTATAATCCTGAAGAGATGATTACCTTCTGCTGTCTTTAAATTAATGATAGGGCGCAAGTGCAATTCACCCGAACCGGCGTGCGCATAATGAACAGAATATAAACCATATTTCTTCAAAATTTTATTGAAGTCTTCAATGTAAGCCGGCAGATCATCCGTATCTACCGCGGTGTCTTCAATTACAGGAACAGCTTTTTCATCGCCGGGCAAATTGCTCAACAAACCAAGGCCTGCCTTGCGAAGCGTCCATATCTTTTTAGTATCATCGCCAAATATTAACGGGAAGTGATATCCCAAACCAGCGTCCCGCATTTCTCTTTCACAGGCATCTGCAGTTTCTAAAATACCCTCATGCGTAGCCGCAGAAAATTCAATTACCAAAATCGCCGCCGGATCTCCTTTTACAAAAAAGCGATTTTTGCTTTGCTCAATATTTTCTTTGGTACATTCCAAAATATAATGGTCAATTAATTCACTGGCACGAGGTTTATACTTTAAAGCAATAAGGTTTGCCCGCAAGGCGTCATCAATAGAATTAAAATGAACGCATAAAAGCCCGGACCCTGAAGGAGGTAATGGAACTACATTTAATTTTATTTCAGTGATAAATGCCAACGTGCCTTCGGAACCTGCAATCAATTTGCAAAAATTAAAATCCTCTTTCCCCGCCACAAAGGGCGCTGTATCTAATAAAATGTCAAGTGCATAACCCGTGTTCCTTCTTTCTACACTTTTCTTTGGAAACTGATTCCTTATTTCCTGCTGGTTATCATAATTGCTTAAAAGACTTCTTACATTTTTATAAATATCAGCTTCCAGGTTATTGCCTTCACATTTTTCGTGAAATTCATCCAGGCTTAATGCTTTAAATACTGTCTCACTTCCATCACTCAACAGTACATTTACTTCCAGCAAATGTTCTCTTGTGCTTCTATAAATGATTGAATTGGAACCGCAGGAATTATTGCCTACCATACCGCCCATCATAGCACGGTTGGCAGTAGATGTTTCGGGGCCAAAATACAAACCATAGGGTTTTAAATACATATTCAACTCATCTCTTATTACTCCGGGCTGAACTCGCACCCAGTGTTCTTCTTTATTTAGCTCAATAATTTTTGTAAAATTTTTTGAAACGTCCACAACAATTCCATTTCCCACTACCTGCCCTGCAAGTGAAGTGCCCGCCGCTCTTGGAATTAATGAAGTATGATTTGTTTTGGCAAATGAAATTAATTTCTTTAGATCACTAACGGATGCAGGTATTGCTACTGCCAAAGGTTTTTCCTGGTAAGCAGATGCGTCCGTCGCATACAACTGCCGCATCGTGTCGTCTGTGTATAATTTCCCTTCTAACTGTTGAGATAATTCCTTTAATCTATCTTCCATAAAATATTGTTCTGTATAAAATGTAAAGTTTAAATGTTTTAAAAGCAAAGTTACTTTTATAAAACTTTTTACTTTGCAGAAAATTAATCATAATATTTATCAGCTTATAGTATTAATTCATAGCCACTTTCAATCAAATAAAAAAATTAGTACTATTCCCTCTAAATTTGTCCAATGAAAATTTTACTTCTCTATTTAAAACCCTATAAATGGCTGATTGCGTTAGCACTTTTTCTTGCTACAATGAACCAGGTATTTTCTTTATTTTCTCCATGGATTGCCGGAAGAATATTGGATTTATTTGCCAATCATCCTCATATTTTTCCTGATAAAACTCCCAGGACCGAGCACCAGTTTTTCTTCGGTGAAGGGCAGTATCATGGTTTGTTATATTTTCTGGTTTTGTTGATAGGAACTGCAATGGTAAGCCGAATTGCGAAAGCTTTCCAGGATTATTTTGGAAATGTGTTGATACAAAAATTTGGCGCCACCATTTTTACAGATGGCCTCAAACATAGCATGCGCCTGCCTTACCAGGATTTTGAAGACCAAAGCAGCGGCGAAACTTTATCCATTTTAACCAAAGTAAGAGCCGACACTGAAAAATTTATTACCAATTTTATCAATGTTTTCTTTGTGATTATTGTGAGCATTGTATTTATTTCTATTTATGCTTTTAAGCTCAATTGGATGATAATGCCTGTGTATGTAGTTGGCATTTTAGCGATAGCAATCGTTACAAGCCTGCTGAGTAAAAAAATAAAAATTATTCAAAAAACGATTGTTACAGAAACTAATTCCCTGGCAGGAACTACTACCGAATCTTTAAGAAATATTGAATTGGTAAAAAGCCTGGGCCTGACCAACCAGGAAGTTACGAGGCTTAATAATAATACTTTTAAAATATTAAAACTGGAACTCCGTAAAGTAAAAAGCATACGCACATTGAGTTTCATCCAGGGTACGATGGTTAATTTTTTACAACAATTAATCACATTTACTTTGTTGTGGCTCATATTCCAGGGCTCCATTTCACCGGGTCAATATCTTTCGTTGACTTTTTATGGATTCTTTCTTTTTGGCCCAATGCAGGAAATTGGCAACATTATCATTTCTTATCGTGAGGCAGAAGCTTCCTTAAATAATTTTCACGACCTGATGGAGAAAGCTCCGGAAATAAAACCGGCGAAGCCAGAAACAATTCAACAAATAGAACAACTTGAATTCATAAATGTTTCATTCAAACACCAGTCTGCACATCAACCTGCTTTGACAGACATAAGTTTCAAAGTAAAGAAAGGGGAAACCATTGCATTTGTTGGCCCGTCAGGTGCCGGTAAAACAACTTTAGTAAAACTGCTGGTTGGATTATACATACCGAAAATAGGAGAGATTTTTTATAATAAAATAAACAGGGAATTAATAGATTTTGATGAATTAAGAAAACAGATTGGATTTGTAACCCAGGATACACAATTGTTTGCAGGCACAATAAGAGAAAATTTACTTTTTGTAAATCCCACGGCAACAGACGAAGAAATATTGGATGTGCTTAAAAAAGCTTCCTGCAATACTTTATTGGCACGGGCTGACAAAGGCCTTGATACTTTGATCGGAGAAGGCGGAGTAAAAGTTTCCGGCGGTGAAAAACAAAGATTATCAATTGCAAGGGCTTTGCTGCGGAATCCACATTTATTGATTTTTGATGAAGCCACTTCTTCACTTGATTCATTAACGGAAGAAGAAATCACCAATACGATAAAACATGTTTCTTCACAAAAAGAACAAATTACAATTTTGATTGCGCACCGCCTAAGCACCATTATGCATGCCGATAGAATTTATGTTTTAGAAAAGGGAGAAATTATTGAAACCGGCACTCATCAAGAATTGCTTTCTACAAATGGATTGTACTATGCGATGTGGCGTCAACAAATTGGTGAAAGAAAGAAATCAACTATGCAGCCTGAATTGGCAAATTGATTAAAAAAGACAGGAATCTTAATGATTCGTTTATTTACATTGAAACAAAAAGAGCCCAACTTTTAAAAATTTGGGCTCTTTTTTAAATCAAACTCAAAAGACTTCTTCTATAAATGTTTTCAAAAGTTCCTGGCTCTATTCAGAAAATCCAGGCACCAATTTTATGAACCGCTATCATCTTTTTTGTGTGGCGAAAAATCAAACGGCACTACAACTTTAAAGCTGATATTTCGTCCCATATTAAAAATCCCAGGCTGAATGCCGGGCGGTACTACAGGGTTGTCAAAATATTTAAGCCGGCTCATATTGGATTGATAATTTACATTAGCAAGGTTGGTACCTTCAATGTACAATTCCAAAATTTTGTTTCCGGAGGAATTTACTAAATTAGCGCCAATGCCCGAACTTAGGAGATTGTAGCCTGCTGTGTAAGTTTCTGTACCGTAAGCAGAAAAAAAGCGATTTTGTGCATTGAAGTGATCAAATCCGGCAAAAACATACACATTTCTGAATTTCTTAAATGCTTTTAAAAAATTGACACGTAATTCTGAATGGGTATGCAAGGGCGGTATAAATGGCAAGTATTTTAAACTGTCTGGCACACTGGCCCCATTTCCCAGATTGGTTCCATAAATTACTGATAATGAATTTTCAAAATGAATCATAGGGATCGGATGAATATCAAGTGAAAACTCTCCTCCATCAATGCGTGCTTTGCTCTGTACATAGGTGAAC
>DATKQQ010000072.1:0-3716 GCA_035532615.1 Hanamia sp. | reverse complement strand
ATAAAATAAAATAAAATAAAATAAAATAAAATAAAATAAAATAAAATAAAATAAAATAAAATAAAATAAAATAAAATAAAATAAAATAAAATAAAATAAAATAAAATAAAATAAAATAAAATAAAATAAAAACAGAAGATATAACCGGAAAAAACAAATTCTTCTCCTTTGTAAAATGACTATATTGTTACAATTAAAATCTATAAAAATTGAATTTTGGCATAATTTGTTACATATATAGGGCACACATTTTTTACTTAAACCAAAAACATTTTTTCATGAAAAAGATTACAGTAATTCTTCTTTTGATGTTTGGAACTTTTAGCATAAGTATCGCACAGACTACTTCATCAAAAGCTAAAACCTCCATTTCAAAACAAGACAAAGCAGCCATAGCAGCAAAAAAGAAAGCCGACAAAGAGGCGAAAGCTTTAGCTAAGAAAAATGCTAAAGAAGCAAAGGCTAAAACCGGTACTGCTGATAAAAAAGCAGCCGCCGATAAAAAGAAAGCCGACAAAGAAGCAAAAGCCCTGGCAAAAAAACAGGCTAAAGAATCAAAAGTAACAACTGCTTCTAATACGACTGCTGCACATCTGAATAAAAATGGCACCCCTGACAAACGATTCAAAGAGAATAAAAAATCGAAAACTACTTCTCCAGAACAAACCCAGGCAGCAAGTACAGAGACTTCAAATACTCAACCAAAAAGCTCCTCTCATATAGTACACACAAATACTGCAAAAACTGCTGATAAGGCAATTAGTACCGATTCTAAAGGAAGAACCATTTACCAGGGACCAAGAGGAGGAAAATATTATTTAACCAAGAGTGGAAATAAGGAATATGTGAAATAATTTTTTGGCTTTCTTAATTCATTATACATTTTTCAAAATCGCTTCTTTTAATAAAGAGGCGATTTTTTGATTCAAGTTGTTTTCAAAAAACAAAACTCATTAATTTTTTAAAATAAATAGACCATTAGATCGTTTTATTATTGTTTATTCCGGGTAGTTAACACAGAGTTAAACAAATTGAGAATCTAAAATTTTAAACAAACCAGCTTACTTTTTGCAAGTCATATATTTGTAAAAATTAAAACTATGAAATATTTATATTATTCTTTAGCGCTCTTTATCATTATTTCAGTTTCTTCCTGTAGCAGTTCCCGGTATTATACCCAGGATAATTCAGCACAGGATTATTCTCAGCAGCCAGATATTACTTATCAGAAATTTTATAATGATTTAAGTCCTTATGGTGATTGGGTAAATGACCCTCAGTATGGTTATGTATGGGTTCCAAATGTTCCGGATTTTAGGCCTTATTATACAAACGGACATTGGGTTTATACCAATTATGGCTGGACATGGTCTTCCGATTATAATTGGGGTTGGGCGCCATTTCACTATGGCAGATGGATAAATAATATGTCTTATGGATGGATGTGGATACCGGGTTATGAATGGGCACCGGCATGGGTTTCATGGAGAGGTGGCGGAGATTATTATGGATGGGCACCGCTCGGTCCGGGAATGAATATTAATATTTCTATTGGATCCATTCCGCATAATGATTGGACGTTTGTGCCTCGCCGTTACATCAGCAGTTCCCGCGTTAATAATTATTATTTAACTCCATCAAGAAATGTTACAATTATCAATAATACCACAATAATCAATAATACTACGATTGTAAATAATAACCGGACGAGGCCCGCCTATAATGCCGGACCTCCGGTAAGAGATGTAGAAAAATATACAGGAACAAAAATCAGGAAAATTAATGTTGTAGAATCCAATAAGCCTGGCGCTGCACAAATCAGCAATAATGCAATAAGAGTGTACAGGCCTGTAGTAAAACAAGAACCTGCCAATTCGACTAACAGCAGGCCATCAAGGGTTACTGATATCAGGGAATTAAATCGTGATAACAGAACAAATTCTAATAATGAGCCTAATGCACCAGTAAGAGAAATTCCAAAATACCAGGCACCACAAATAAACAGAAACGAACCGCCGGTAAGAAGGACACTGATAATAACTCCCGATAATAGCAGAACGCCAGAAAGAGTGTTCCCCAATAATCAACAGCAACCACAAATAAACAGGAATGAAAATCCTGCAAATAATCCGCCTGCTGCTACACCACGCAGAGATGATGCACCTGTAAGGACATTCCAAAATAATACCGGAACTCCCCCTGTTCAATCAGATAGAAATGAACAACAACAAAATGAAATCCGTAGAAATAGTCAACCCGTAAATAATACTCCTGTTCAAACTCCTCAAAGAAATATTGAAAGATCAAATACGCCGTTAAGGCAATTGAATTCAGGTGTGCAAAAAAATAAAATGAATCAAAGATTAGTGGTTCCGAATAAGACAAATGCACACGAGCAAAATAAAAGGGTACTAAAAGAAAACAAAGAGACAAAGACCAAAAGCAAAGTGAGGAAACCAAAGGAAGAAAAAAAAATAATGGAGAATAAATGAAAAGTCCTGAAAATATATTCAGGACTTTTTTTGGTACCCGGGATGGGTACATTAAAAGTATGTTAGAGCCTTACTGGCATTGATTTTAAGTTTTTATGAGGTACCATAGAGGTACAGGAATTGTAATATTGTTAGGTTTCTCTTTCAAAATCAAATAGCATCTTCATATCAACTTTAAGAATTTCAGCTATCCTTAAAAGAGAAATAGTTTTGTTGTTTTCTACATTGTTCCGAAAATATTTTTAAAAGAACCTTTTACATAAATCTTTTTGTTCAATTCGTCTCCTGATACTTCAATACCATTAATTAAAATTGTGCTAACCGCGTCGAAAGAAAAATCAATTTTGCCACTCATAGACGAATTATCACTTTCACCAGGCCATGTTTTTGGAGTTGCACTAATAGCTATTTTATTTACATGAAGGGCACTTGCATAGTAAGTGATGGAATTAATTTCAAGTGCAAAGGAAGTATCGTAGAGCGTGTCAAGATTTATATTATTCAAATTTAAACTTGGCAATAACATTATAATATTTCCATTTTTTTCAGAACCTTTTCCAGTTAAAGAAATTAGGAGCCTATAAACATTCATATAGGGACTTGGAGGAATGCCAGTAACGAATGGAACGTATGTAATGGAGCTCTGATTTGAGCCGTAAATGTCGGCTTGCTTTATATTATAATAATGATTTGAATTATCAATATCTGTAACTGTAACACTTGTCTCTTCATCAATACTTTCTTTTTTGCATGAAAAAAGTAAAACAGAAAAAAGAAAAATTATTGATATTCTTTTCATAAATGATATACTATTTTATACTTATTAAATTGTTTTAATTTACAAATTCCACAATCGTGTAAGAGACAAAATTACACAGGTGCAAATATCTGCACTATATAGCTGTCGCTCTCCCAAGTGAGCTATGGTATTATTTTTTAAACAAGCCTTTTAAAAGTTGGCAGAAAGAGATATTTAAAAGACTCCACCCATAGCTTTATAAAAATCAAGTGCTCTTTTAATATTCCTAATTTCTTTCTGAGAAATAACTTTCGTCTGAACATACTCCTGCCAACAAACCTAATTTTTGCTTCCTTAGCATTAGCCAGGGCTTCTATTAAATCAACATTTGACGAATTAATATTTTGATCGCACCATTCCCAAATGTAGCCACCATCTCCATTGTCTGAATCTACTTTGTCCGGCACAAATTCGTATGCTTTTCC
>DATKQQ010000071.1:0-3235 GCA_035532615.1 Hanamia sp. | reverse complement strand
GATGTCCACAAAAGGAACAGTGAATCAATTTCTGCTCAGTCAGCCAATATTTATGACCACTACATTTGGGACATACAAAGCCATTTGGCCATCTTATTTGAAATATATAATCCCAACAGTCATTCTCGTTTTTGAATTGTGCAAGGAATTCTTGAAAATGTCTCGGGTATTGCTAAATAATACTCATGCAGCAAAGTTATAAATTTTTCCTTGACCGAAAGGGATAGGCAGTTAATTTATTTAGGTAGTACTCATCATTCTAATCCATTTGGTGAAAAAACTTTTGGAAAGTTTTTTTTTGGAAACTCTTTTACAAAAGTGAGTTTAATAACTTTCCAAAAGTTATATGCCCCAACTAACGCAGGTCTTTAGATCAGAGCCTGTAAGTGAAAGGTTTGGTATGTCGCGTATTGGAAATAAACCTGCGTACTACGACTGTACTTACCCGCGAGGAAAAATACATTATTTTGCCTAATACGGATTTAACTAAAAACCAAATTATCAACTGGACTTATACTGAAATAGCTTCCCGGTTCGAAGTATCTATAGGCGTTGGATATTCTTCTGATATAAAATTGGTAAATGAAATTTTAAAAGATATTATAGATCACCAGGATGGCGCTTTAAAAAAACCGGCACCATTTGTAAGATTTGAGGATTTTGAAAATTCCTCCTTATCATTCTCCCTTTATTTCTGGGCTGAAGATGTATATGGAGTAGAAAATATAAAAAGCGAAATACGTACAAAGATTTTTGAAAAGTTTCATGAGCGCAATATTGAAATACCATTTCTTCAAAGAGTGGTGCATATTACCAAAAATGAGGATTGAAAAAAGATTCAGCAGGGGTCAATAAACTCTTTAATTCAGGCGAGGCGAAGAAAATGCTGTATCCTTTATTCTGTCAACTTTCAACTCATCTTTAGGATTAGTAATCTTTTTTAAAATTACTGAAAGAACCAACCCATAAAGGACGAATCCTACAAACACGATATACCCGGGTTGAAGAGAAGTGTGATTGGTAGTGATGGAAGAAATAGTGTCGGTATGAATATTTAGGCCCTTTAATTGGCTATCAATGATACCGTTAAATCCTATGTAAGCCATTAAAATAGCCACTACCATTACATCGGCCATGCTCCACTTACTTGATTTGAAAGCAAAGAATTTAACCAATTTACCTTTTGACCATTTTCTGTTGGTCATCAGGTAAATACCAGTGGCAGTTAACTTGGCAACCGGAAAAAATACGCTGAAGCACAAAATAAGTATCCCTACCAGTACAGAATCAACTCTGCTTGTATGTATCAATAAAATGACAACATCAAATATGCTTTTGCTTTGAAAGAAAAGTACCTGGTTATGGAAGGAGACGGTTTCACCCATTAATTGAAAATCCAGGGATTTAATGCGCGCATCCACTTCTATCATAGTAGTAGTGAGGCCTGTAATCAATACAATGATAGCGGCTAAAATGCATAGCATGTATAATTCAGAATGCAATTCTTTTTTATTTCTATAAAACCACCATAAGGCCAGTGTGATTAATATGCAGCCGAGCATACCAAATGCATAGGTATAATTGAGGTAGTTAATCTCATGGATCAGGCTTCTTGTGTTATTATCAAAATCTTCAGAATTCTGTGCGTGGTATTTTTTAAATAGGGAATCGGTAACATAAGTTTGCTTCCATTGTGAACTATCAAATGTTTGTCCGCCTAATTCCTGAATTTCACTTTGGGCCACGCCTTTCAATCTTTTTTTACTGGATGGTTTTTGTATATCTTCTATAATTTGCCTCGCAAACGCCGGTACCTGCTGATGCAATTTGTGCTTATTTACGAAGAGGTTGAAGGCAGCTTTCTTTATTTTACTACCGAGTGATTTTTGGGGCTCTTCTATTATACTGATTGCTTTATCGAGAAGTGAATTTAAAATTTGTTCAATTTCTTTTTCAAGTTCTTCCTGCTGATCAACTGTAAGGTGAAAAGTTTTTATTCTATGGGTAACAATATCCTCAATTTTATTGCGCCATTCACCGGCAGATAATATCCCAAACGTAATATTGTTGAGCGTACTATAATCTTCTTTTACTGCTTCCTGTTGGGCGGAAAGCGCATGTACCTTGTATCCGCAGTATGCAAGAAATATCAGAATAAGGGAAAACCCTGCAATAAGAAAAATCTTTTTCTTTGATAAATGCCCGTTTTGATGAGAAGTCATATTTTTTAACACAAATAATCAGACCAATAAATTGGTTGAGTCATTTAATTAAAATAAAATAGCTTGTTACATTCATCTTACGCAGGCGGGAAAAGACTTTTTAGAGAATTTAAAAGAAGAGAATAGTAATTAAAAATCAGTTTTATATCTGGAATATTTTGGAGGAAACGTTCGTACATTTAAAAAGTAATTACGGTTACAGTAAAAAAAAGCCTACCGGTAGGCAGGCTTTTATTGAAAATTCTTATTTAATTAAGAGATAGGATTGATCTGTATGTTCCTTTATTTAGACGAAAGATTTTTTTTACCATGTTGTTCCCAGTTATCAAATAAATCCTGCCTTTGCCTTCTTACCTTCTCGTGTTCATGAGTATCCTTCCAGGATTTGACAGCAGCTACTTGAACCTCCATAACTAACCCATCGGAATTCCGGCTATTTCCATGAGTAGTTTGCTTGCGCGAATACCTGGTATCATTGGGGATGGAATTGTTTTTCATGACAATTTTTTTTAAAATGATAATTAAGATTACATCTATTAAGTAGCAATTCGCATGCCCATTGTCATAATATTACGGAGTTTTAACACGCTGTCTTTTATTTAGAATTTATCTGGAGGATATATATTTTCTATCCTCATGTTGGCGCGCGTCCGATGTCGTTTATATTAAATTGAAAATACAAACTTAATTTTAATTATAACACAAGAGGGCGCGCACTAAATTTACAACAGTATCTCGCGCCGGGTAAGGGGTGATATCCTAATTTTATTGCCATCGACTCAACTCCAAGCTTAACGCCGTTATTAGTATTCCGTATTTCAATTTGGAACTTTTTTTAAGAAAATGTAATCATTTAAATATTTAAAAAACATGGGTGTAAGACAAATATCCAATTTAAGCAGCTTTTATCAATTCCCGGATTTCACTTGTCCTCATGGCTTTTGTAAAGGCTCTTAGGCAGGCAAGATTCTGTGCGCCTTGTTCTGTCCATCTTTGACCGGATAATTTCAGCC
>DATKQQ010000070.1:0-3936 GCA_035532615.1 Hanamia sp. | reverse complement strand
TAAATACTCATAACAGGATGAATCATCTTTGAATTGAAGGTTAAACTTAATTGAATTCACACCAGTAAATTTTACCCTTGTTTCCATTCGGCAAATATATAGCCTTTATTCATATTGTGCGACCTAAGCGATTATACCTATTCTATTTTATAATTTCATTGCAATAATTATGCTGCAACTATAGCTTGAAAGAAGAATATCAAATTAAAGGGAGAAAAAAGTTTATCACTTACCGCCAAACCAGAAAGAAACATTCCCGAAAATGGAAGATTCAATCCATGAATAATTCCACCGGTCACCCGTTCGTGATTGCCCAAAGTGATATTAAACGATAGTAAAGTTGTCCACCGGCGGCAGTATTTTCTTCAACAATCATTTTTTTGTACTCATAACTTTTTTATGGAATATCAGTGAACGATAAATGTAAAGATATCATGAAGCCGGTAAGACAATCTGCGGGATTACAGTAAACGAACAAGTAAAGCTTTTAATCATTTAATGATTCGGACGGGATAAACTTTGCTATTAAGCCTTAACGAACAGGGCCGTGAATTTTATTCCTTTCCGATTCTGCAATAAGAAAGAGGTATCCAATAATGTGGGTGTTGATAGTTGTTTCAATTAGATTTAAACCTGAAACACTTTCAAAGAATTTATGAAGATCTATAACTCAACCCGGATTTTTACCGCCATCGCTAAACCATCTTGCTATACTTTTTTTTAATTCCTTATCTTTTTTATTTTCGTCTGAACTTCCTTGTTTTATCGTTTCATCTAATTCTTTTGTTTGATAGTTTGGTAAAGAATTATTCTCGCTGGTTTTGTTTTTACCAGAATCGCTTTTTAAGTACTTCAAAGCATTCTCATACATTACCATTAATTCTTTTTCCTCAACTTCAAGGTGTTCCGCAAAAGCATCCTGAAGTTCAGAAGAAGCGGATGCCTTTTTCATCTGGGAATGTCTTTACCAAAAGCTTTTCTGCATAATAGAGGTCTTTCAGTTCATCAATAAGAAATTCTTTCAGCCTGCTGTCAGAGGCTCCTTTGCCTGCTGAAGGTGATACATTTATTTCGTTTTATATGAAGAAACGATTGGTTCTCAAAAAAATTAAATTAACCATTTTAGCGCAAGGTGTGCCGTGAATCGAGTATCGAAAGATATGTTGGTACAAGAATGTTGTATGAAAGATGATAGTAGGTCTAACACAGTCTGTCCATCGGGGGTTTGTATATTTCGGTTCCTCACTCTTATATAGAACATTTTGCAGAAAAATATCCACCTGTTTATCAATTTCTAAAAGAAAAAGAAAATACCTGTAAAGAAAAATAACCACGGAAATATGTTGGTGATTATTATATTATTTCGTTGCGGAAAAAATAGAACCATTCATTAATAAGGTTTTTTACCAAATGTTTGCGGCAACCCTATTGTTTGCAAAATCCCGGAATATATCGTTCCCCATACAAGACTAAAAAAAGTTGTTTTGCTTTCTCTTTTAAAATTAAAATCAACAATCCTTGGCTCTTTCCCTTTTTCGGGATTATTACTTTTTATAAGAAACAAGTTTCCAAAAAAACTTACGATACTTTTCTTTTTTATACCGGATGGTTTACTTTTATCTTTTTTAAGCCCTACGAGATACAAATTTTTATACAATAATTCTCCTTTACCAGTTGCTTTAAAGTTATCGCCTGTCACATGAGCAATCCCTTTCTGTATGGTTCCTTTCTTTATCATAAATTCTCCCATTGGTTCAGTAATGGGATTTAGTATGGAACTATCTATTTCCCCGATATGAAGATCCATGGTAAATTTGCCGGTTTTATATTGTGCGAGGTTAAACACAAAACCATTGGTCATCGGTATTTTATGCATAAAGAGTCCTGATGATCTTATTACCATGAGTTTGTGTTTTTTTATTTGATTATGCATGTTAGTAATATTAGTTACCTCGCCATTCATATCATCAATATATATCGTTCCTGTTTTATCCATGCCGGGGTTATATTCACTATAAGCCAGTTTACAATGATGCATATGCATTTCCGTTATAGATATTGGCACAGGAATTCTCATTAAGATCTGCTGGGGGAAATTGTGAATTTTTACTTTGCGAAAAGGCAATGACCTGTCGAGGAATATTTTACAGGAACCATTATTTATCACTGCTTCATCGGCAATAATATTTTTCTGATTGATAAGATTCCACCAGTTAATACCCTCTAAAGTTATTTTTGGAATTTCAAGATTGTACATTTCTTTTCGCTCGTGCAAATGGCTTTCAAATTGTTTTTTATTAAACCGCGGGTGCAATTCACAATTGAGTGCCGTGATCTTATTTTCAGCAGTAGAAATATTTATGGTAGCACATTTAAAATAGTACAGGCTATCAGGTGTCCGGCTATAAAAATTTTTAGTTGAAAGCTTTGCTTGCTTTGCAAAAAGGAATCTTTTCGTATCATATTCGGTTGAGGAATCTATGAGTATGTCGCTCATAATAACCGAAACCTCCTTAAGTTTATTTATTTTGGTATTAGCGCCTATGTGGCTTATAAATGTACCATTCACTACTTCAATTGTATCAATTGAAATTCTTTTCATTTTTTTCATGATTCTTTTATAAACCGTGATTGAATCATTTTTAATACGAAGTGCTTTATTATACGGTTTCTCTTTATGATATACTTCAATCACCGGTGCGTTGATCAAAATATGCCTTAGCGATAAATAATCTTTTGACAGCAGATCATTAATGCCAATGCCGTCAATATGTAATGATGAAAATGAAATTTTAAATACATCATCAGGAAGCATATGAAGACTGTCAAAAATTTTTACCATTGCAGAATCAGGAGTAAGAACTGCGTCAGTAATATCTATTGATGAGGTTGAAATATGCGGATCGATTTTGTCTATTGATAAACGATAAAGGCCGCCGGAAGCATCTTTTACCAATTGCTGAAGTTTTGCGATTATTGCGGGTCGCAAATCTGCAACAGATATGGATTTAGAATAATCCGGTTTAAAATCTTTTGATTTTAAAAAGACAAAACGTATATAAAAGTAGGCGCCGCCAACAACAATAATAATTGCAATAAGTAACAGGTAGACTTTTTTCATATCTTTCCTAAGGTATACTTTTTAGAAAAAGTTTCTTTAAACTATTACCAGTAAACCAACAAATAATCTGTATTTGCATTTTTTTAACCGCCTTTGAATTGGAATATACAATCAGGATAATTTTGTTTTTCTAAAACCACCTTTTATTTTTCTTCCCCGGATTTATCTAATGCCGCCTTCAACACCTTAGCTAATTTTTCTGCCGGGGCCTACACCCCAATAGTGCAGAAAAAAAATACGGGGTCGTTCATGAACCATGTGGTTATGAAGTGCCACCACTTCTATTCCGTTTTCAATTAATGTCTTTATCACTGGCACTACTTCGTTTTCCAGTATAGTGAAATCACCGGCTACCGCCGCTTTATCATTAGTACCCTGGCATGCAGCCCAGGTATTAAAACCAGCAAAAGCAGTATAGACCAAAATTAATCATTATTTTCGTTCAACAAATCAGTAGCTCTTTATTTATTTTTAATCCTCCTCAGCAGGCATTTAGGACTTTTTATTAGCGATATTCTATTTAATTGTTACTATAGTAATCCAATTTTTTAGTACCTTAAAACTGACATTACCGCATTATTTGCCAAAATATTATGCAGCATTTGATAGTTGAGGTATCATTATCATATTGATTACTTTTTGTGAACAGGTAATAATTTCTTTTCCAAAGCCGGTTAAATAGTACTTATAGCTTTTGCCAATTTTTTTTATAATCCCATGTACCCTTAATCTTTTTAGCAACCTGCTTATTTGATCGCTTGAATAATTTACAAGATGTTTGGCAAGGTCTTTACATCTGAAGCCATAGATATTAA
>DATKQQ010000069.1:0-24869 GCA_035532615.1 Hanamia sp. | reverse complement strand
TATTTATAAAATCTTTCCCGTCAAAACTATAGCTGAACTGGCATTGGGCGCCTTTGATCACTTTAACGCGGAGATAAATCATTCCATTTTTAACTTCAGAAATTATCTTTTCATTTTCACTTTTTCCTTTCTCTGCATTTTCACAAACACCATAAACTAAAAACAATTTACCGTCCTTCTTTTTTAATGCAATATCTGCATAACTTATTCCCATAATAGTTAAGCCTGTTTTTTTATTTTCTAATTTATCGTTGGGTTGAAAATTCATTTTTGTGGTAACCATAAATTCTTCCGCAGGAAATTTTTGTAAAAGGACATTGGGAACGTCCCATAAATTATTAGCGCTATCAGGAATTTTAGCGGAATACAAACGCAACGAACCATTAGTAGCGTTCATATAATACCATGTCGCTTTCGGATTGGCCATCCATTGCCATTGCATTCCCAAAGTATTCTCATTAAATTCGTCGCTTTCCTGTGGTGTTTGAATCGTATATGTTTTCCCCACATTAGGTTTCTTATAAACCATTACTGGTTCACCGATGCTGTCTCCATTTTTCTGAACGCCAATTATTGGCCAGTTATTTTTCCATGTCATTGGTTCCAAATGAACCACGCGGCCATAAGGACCTTTATCCTGGAAATGCAAAAACCAATTTTCACCCGTCTGTGTGGTAACCCAGGCGCCCTGGTGTGGTCCGTTAATAGACGTTGAACCCTGGTGCATCACTACTCTTCTTTCGTAAGGGCCATAAATATTCTTAGAACGTAATACCAATTGCCAACCTGTGGAAACGCCACCTGCCGGTGCAAAAATGTAATAATATCCATTTCGTTTATAGAACTTAGGACCTTCAATTGTTGGATCTTTTTGATGTCCATCGTAAACAATTTTTCCGGCATCTATTAGTTTGGTTCCTTCAGTATTTAATTTATTTACAACAATAATACTTTTGATACCGGCACGGCTACCCGCAAATGCATGAACCAAATAAACCTTTCCATCATCATCCCACAAAGGGCATGGATCTATCAAACCTTTTCCGGAATAAACTAATATTGGATCACTCCATGGACCAGCCGCATTTTTTGCGTTGGTCAAATAAATTCCATAGTCAGGATCAGGATAATAAATATAAAATTCTCCTTTATGAAAACGGATCGCCGGAGCCCAAACCCCATCACCATGTCGGGGAATTGAAAAGTGTTGAAACGGTGGCTGGCGTAATAAAGCGTGGCCAATGATTGTCCAGTTTACCAAATCTTTTGAATGTAAAATGGGCAAGCCCGGAACGTCTTCAAAGCTGGAAGAAACCAAATAAAAATCATTACCGACTCTTATCGCGTCAGGATCAGAATAATCGGCATTGATGATTGGATTTTTATAAGTACCGTTACCATTATCTGCTACCCAAACTTTAGAAATAGATGGAGTTTGAGCATGAGCAAAAAACCCTATAGAGGTAATGCATGTTGTAAATAAAACCTTTATCATATTATTTGAATGGATTCAAAAGTTTATAAGAATTCATTAGGGAAACACTTTTTTAAGAAAATCATCAATGTACTTAACGGTCGGATCAAACCAGGGATCGAATAAACAAAATGAGTGAGGCGCCCCTTTAAAACTATGAACTTCGGAATAAATATGATTGCTGTCCAATACATGAATGTAATCTTCTCTGCCCGCATGCATTCTAGCTAAACTGCTATTAATAAATAATGTAGGGGGAGTTTGGCCGCTTACGTAACTCAATGGCGATGCAGCTTCCCACAAGACCTCATTTCCTTTCTTTGGGTAGCCGAACCAATAAGTAGCAGCAGAAGTGTGCTTGCTATCATCTCCTTCACCACTTTCAGAATTAACGAAAGAAAGCGTTCCGTCAATGTCTATTACAGCATCAATATTAGTGGGGTTACCTGTATTACAATTACACCTTTCAAAAAGAGGCATATTGCCTGTGGTGCCCATAAAGGCTGCCAACTCGCCACCGGATGAAAATCCTGCAATTACAATTTTGGAAGTATCAATATCATAGGTTAATGCATTGGCTTTTACCCATCTGATTGCCGCTTTGATATCATAGACCGCTGCTGGAAACAGGGCTTCCGTGGAAAGCCGATATTCGGGAGTAAAACAAACATAGCCAAGCTGAGCAAGACTTTCGGCCAAAGGGTAATGTTGTGACCGGCTACCTGAACGCCACCCGCCACCGTGAATCATGATAACCGCAATTCTTTTTTTAGAACTTTTCCCCTTTGGCATGAAAGCATCTATCAACAGATTGCGATGATTTATGGTGCAGAAAGTAATTCCTTTCTTTTCTGCCACATCCGAAAAATGAAACTCATGAACAATAGCAACATCAGGAAAGTTTTTTTTCATATGTTGCCAGGCGCTATAAGTAGTATAAGAAGTATCAGGTTTACCTGTGATACCTTTCAGCGATTGTGCATTAGTGTTTCTTGCGAAAAGACAAATCATAAGATAAATTAAGGCGTTTGGCTTCTTAAACAATATTAATCTGTTTTTTCTTTTCATCATTCAAATACTACTTTTAAAGTTATTTGCTTAATTTGTTTTGATAGAAATCTTTTGCAATTCACAATCATCCGGAATCCATCCGTTTAATACATTTTCAATAGTATATTTTTTAATTTCATTATCATTAAGTTGCTTCGACCATGTGACACGGTTTACTTTATTGGCACCCGGGCCGTAATTTTCATATTCTGCAAAACGAGCAGTTTTGTAATTATCAGTCTTATTCCAGTTGCTCCATCCTTCCGGTTTTATTTGAGGGCCCAAATAGCAATGAATATATGTTACGCTTGCATAAGGCCTCCATGGCCTGCCCAACGAAACACTGCGAAGACTGGTATCTCCGGTTAAAATGCAATCATTAAATACGTAACCAAATTCATGATCTTGCGGAGTTGACGCCGCTGTAACGTGAGAATTTTTTTTACTGTGGATGTGGCAATGCTCAAACCAAACTGTAGAAGGACCAAAAATAAAGTCGGTGGTACCTTCAATATAACAATCTTTGTAAAACTGGCGACTGTTTGGTTTTTTTGTAAAGAGCACATCCTGAAAGCCAATAAAACGGCAATTATAATATTGTTCTTTATCTCCATCTGATTCCAAAGCAACCGCCTGTCCTGCATTAAAACCTGCATTGTTTTGAATCGTTATATTTTTTGCCGTAAAATGATCAGCCTGAACTAGAAAGCTATGGGAAGTCATCGTATTGATAACTTCTCCATTTCGTGTAATCGTTCCCGTATGGTCATCGTAGGTAAGAATCGTTTTGAAATTGTTTTCACCAAGGATGGTTACAAATTGTTTTGTGGAATCGAGATATAGTTTTTCTTTGTAAGTTCCATTTTTAATAAAAACTGTTACAGCACTTTTGTTGTTTTCGGGTATTGAATTAAAAGCTGCCTGGACTGTTGAGAAATTACCACTTCCATCCTGGGCCACAATAATTTTTGATTGACTTTTTGAGGCAATAAAGCCGAATGTTAAAGCGAATAGTAAAATAACTTTTTTCATTTCCTAAATATTTCTACCAAAAATAAGTACAGGCTTTTCACAATAAATGGACATTCGATTATAACAGGGATGCCTGGGCGGAAATAAATTTACTCAATTTCTTTTAAAGGATTCCATATTTCCAGGCCTGAAAAAATATTCTTTATATTGTATTTTGCCGCCTGACTTTCTGTTAGCTGATGCGACCATGAAACTCTTCTACTTTTGTTGGATCCCGCACCAGATGAGTTTCTCTCAGCGTAATAAACTGTTTTATAATTATCCGTTTTTTGCCAGTTGCTCCAACCTTCGGGATTTATAAAAGTACCCATCTTAGAATTGATAAAAACAACTTTTGCATACTTTCGCCACGGGCGACCAAGGTAAACATTATTGGTGCCCGGCGCTGCTTCTATATTGCAGTCTTTAAAAACAAACCCGTAAGAAACCTCTTGTGGAGTTGATGCTGCAGTAATGTAAGAATCAGCTTTACATCTTATAGTGCATTTTTCGAACAAAGCAGTGGCTTCGCCGAAAATAAAATCAGTGCTTCCTTCTATATAACAGTCCACAAAGTATTGACGATTATTTTCTCCTGAAAGATATAAAGTGTCCTGGTTGCCTAAAAATTTACAATTAGAAAAAGAACAACGATCTGCGTCAACACTAAGTGCAACAGCTTGTCCCACCGGGCCGGAAGTATTTTCAATCGTTAGATTCTCTGCGTGAAAATCATTCCCCTGAACTAAAAGAGTGGAAGTATAAAATGTACTGTTTCTTCCTTTATCTATTTTCTTAAAATAGTCGTTATAAGAAATAATGGTGCTGTCTTTACTTTCTCCAATTAATGAAATTTTGGTATTCCACGAAGGAATAAAAACCTTTTCATGATACACGCCGTTTTTGATAAATATCCTGATACGATTGTAGGGAAAAGCTTTGCTCGCTTCAATTGCAGCCTGAATGGTTGTAAAATCACTGCTTCCATCTTTTGCTACGACATAATCATATTTATCCGCTGCCCCTTGTTTCGAAAAAGTAAACGATAACAACCCGAAAGAACAACAGAAAAGGATTCCGATAAATAAGGCCTTACTCCAACTACTCTTCAAAGCCTGCCTGAACGGCAGACAGGGAGAGGGAACATAATTTTTTAAAAATCTAAAGAGTTTCCCCATTGGTCATCAATGTTTAAAACGTTTTTCCTAATCCTTTCCAAACGGCATTGGCTATTTCTTTTTGCCCAGCAATATCCGGATGCAAACCATCTGCATAGTTTGGTTTTGAAACAACATGCAAAAGAGATAGAAATCCGGTATGCTCTTCGTTTGCTAATTCTTTGTATCTCTTTTCAAGTTGATAAAGCGATTTCTTAGTGTTTTTGTTATACTCTTTGCTCCTATTGATTTCGTTCATTGTCTTAAGATTAATATCAGATGGCGCCAATATCACAATCTTCGCCGTGCTATTCACTTTCCTTATTTCATTTATCATCCATATCATGTTAAGAACGCAACTGTTTACCATAGAATCATTCCCGTTTTTTAAATCATTAACTCCCAGAAAAATAAGGTAATCATTTGCGTCGGGATATTTTTTTAATACCGGCAATAACTCTGCTTTATCAGAAGTTTTTCTTCCGCTCCTTCCGGCATTTACAAAGTCTATCCCCGAATGTCCCTGTGATAAAAAATAAACCCAGCTATGGCCGTCAACCTTCACTCCGTATGTTATTGAATCCCCAAAACAAACTACCTGCCCATGAATGTTTCTGAACCCTGTTATAAGCATTGCGGTTATCATGGTAATCATCAATAGAGAAAATTCTTTCTTTTTCATTTGTAATAGATTTTATTGTCCGATTTTTTTTAACCAGGCAGGATATTCAAAAGAAATAAGTTTTTGTGGCCAGTAACCGTACCACGCATAACCCGTTCTTCGCTCGCGTAATACATCGGAAAATTGGTAAACTTTTTTCCCATCCCGGTTGGCAAACATAGGCCTGTCTGTTCCTAATTCATAAAATCGTGTCCAGATAGGTGATGCAACAGAATCGTGAATAACAATCCTGTCATAATTAGCTTCATGGAATTTATACACCACATCTTTTGCTGGAATGATTTTAACCCATACATCTTTTATTTCCACTTTTTGAAACCAGGCAACCGCATTTTTAACGGCATTAATAATTTCACTGGCTGGATTTTTTACATGCATCAGTAAACGAACAATTTCTACACTTTCTTCACTTACTTTTGATGACAATTCGAAAGTTCTGGCGCCAACTGGTTTTAGCGTAATGTTATCATGCTGCTGGCACCATACGGTAGCTTTTCCGTTTTCTACAATCTGACATTTTAGAATGCAATCAATTCCTTTTTGATATGCGATTGAAGCTTCGCTTCTCAACTTATTATTTACAAATGAATAGTAAGGTTCATTCTGAACAATGTGTTGTAACACTTCCATAACGCCAATCATAGCATCATCATTAAAGGTGATATATTTCCTGTAACCACTTTTATCAGGGTAAAACTGTGGCCAGCCTCCATTTTCATATTGCGCATTTAAAATGAAATCCAACCCATGCAAGGCCGCTTCTTCATATTTTTTGTCACCAAGCAAAGTATAAGCTTTTGCCAAATATTCTACCTGCGTGTAGGTGGTACCGTTATCAAAGGTAGTGTGCAAAGAATCTTTGTGTTGTGCAAGGATGACTTTTTGTTCATCTGTAAGAATGGCAAGCATGTCGTAATTCTTAGGCCAGCCACCATTTGGTTGTTGATATAATAAAATATTATCGGCAATCTGGCGAACATCAGAAGGCTCATAACGAGATTGATTTTTTGAAGGGAGAATTACCTGTTCATGATCTGTAATATCCATCCAGTGATGGCGGCTGTCCTGGAAACCGGAAACATCTTTTATGTGATAATTATCCTGTTGGGCAAAGAGTGAAGCAGGTGAGGAAATGAAAATTAATAAGCAGCAAATCACCAATGGTCTCTGAAAAAGATTACCTGGGCGCATAGATTTTACTTTAAAACCTGAACTAATTAATTTCCATCTTCTTTCCATTTATCATTGTGTTTTGTATATGAAGGTCTTCGGCATTCTTTACAAAGTTTTCTTTTTTCACATTTCCAAAAACGCAGTTGTCAATATGAATGTCCCTTACCGGTTTGTCATCAAGGCCTTCAATATAAATGGCATATTCACTTTTTTGGCTTATCACATTATTTACAAACACTCCGCTTAATGAAGGCGGATAGTGGCAATCAGGGCCTTTTTCATTGAAATAATGCATGTTTATTTTTATAACCGCTTCATGTACTTGTCCAATTTTTAAATTTCTAAAATAAAAATTTTTCAGAATGCCTCCTCTGCAGGAATTGGATTTTATTCTTATCGCGCGTTCCAAATGCGGGCTGTTCATTACACAATTTTGGGCATATACATTTTCAATACCTCCGGAGGTCTCGCTGCCAATAACTACACCACCGTGACCATCCTTCATCAGGCAATCCTGCACAATAATATTTTTTGAAGGAACATTGATCCTTCTTCCATCCGCATCGCGCCCGCTTTTAATGGCAATGCAATCGTCCCCATCAGTAAATGAACAATTTTTGATCATTACATCACTGCAGGATTCAGGATCGCATCCATCATTATTGGGACCGAGGCTGTTTGTAACAATTCCATCAACAGTTATATTTTGAGAAAGTGTTGGATGAATCAGCCAGAATGGTGCATTGATCAATGTTACTCTCTGGATCAATATATTTTTGCAGTTGTAAAATTCAATCATTGTCGGGCGCATATAATGTCCTTTTCCAAAAACACGATCTTCAACAGGAACTCCCTGCGCGGCCATCAGCATTAATTTGGGTTCATTTTCTTTATCGCTTTGTTTTGGCATCCCTTCTTTCCAGCCAAATTCTTTTTTTCCCACCCAATTCCACCAATGATCATTATCTGCCTGCCCGTCTAAAGTTCCTTTACCGGTTACGGCAATATTCGTTTGACCATAAGCGTAAATAAAGGGTGAATAATTCATCAGTTCTACGCCTTCATAACGAGTCAAAACAAGGGGCAAATAATCGTTATCATTGGTACTGAATTTTATAATTGCGTTTTCATCTAAATGTAAATTAACATTACTAAGTAAATGTATCGGGCCTTTTACAAAATAAGTTCCTGCAGGAATTATCACACTTCCACCTCCGGCTTTGTTACAAGCGTCAATTGCCAATTTTATTGCAGGAAGGCAATCTGTAGAACCGTCAGATTTTGCTCCATAATCAAGTATGGAAAAATCACGATTAACAAAAGCAGGAGGAACTATTTGCTTCACCAGTACCTCATAATTCCCCCAGCCTTCCTGCTGTCGGCTTATTTTATTTTGGGCAGAACATCCATACATCACAAGGGCAGAGAATGAAATGGAGAGTCCGTATTTTATAAAAATTCCTTTTATATTTTTTATAAGATCAATTTTTGGGTTCATCATTTTTACATTTTATTATTTATAATCCACTCAACCAAACCAAGATGCAATCCTTTAATTCCTACAAACACCAATTCTGCTTTTTCCCTTTCGATCAATCCATTACAATTTGTAAAATCTTTGTCCATCAGGAATTTCTGGCAACCTGTGTGCAAACATTTTAAAGGATGCTGCACTTATATATTTTTGAATTTCGGCTTTGATATTCTCTATCGCCGATACTTTAAAAAGATAGGGACAACTTATAAAAAAATAATTACAGCTATTCTATTTTGACCAAAATTCATAACAAATATTTTAATTAAACTGCAAAAAAATTGTGTAACCAATGCACTATTACATTGGTTACACAATAGGTTATATTTTACCACCATCTTGGATCTCCTGCGGTACCCTTACCCGAAAAAGTAGCATCTTTAAAACTGAAGTTTCCATTATCAGGGTCAGTAAACAAGTTGTAGGAAGTACCTGCGTAACTACTTGGTCCCACCAACGGATCGGCAAAAAAGACACAATCTGATGTTTGGTAACAGCCGTTAAATACTGCATTTGAAGTTGACTTAATACCATTGGCAGTTGTAGGATCTAAGGTAGAACCAAAAATGTCATTAGTAAAATTTACCGTTGGTGGAAAAGTGGCTGAATAATTTACAAAATAACCTGATTGATTAATGAAGTTATTAAATGTGCAATTGGTCACATTTAGAGCATTTGCAGTTTTAACTCCGGTTTGTGTAATAAAGTCGTAGATGTAATAGAATGTTGAATTCTGAACATTTATATTAGTAAAAACGGCTGTACTACTTGCATTGGCGTATATAACGGCATATTTAGAGGTTACCCCTACGCTATCGATAATGCAATTAGTAATGTTCAAATTGGTAACCACATCTCTTGCTTTTTTTAAGCGCACAAACGAATTGGTAAAATTGCCTTGTGTAGTGCAATTGGTAAAGTTTATGGAGGTAATATTTACCACATTGCTTACATTCATTACATAACCACTACCATTTGCTTTAAATATCAAATTCTTAAAATTTAAAGAATCTATTGTACCCGATGCATCAAAATTAGCTGCTATGGAAATAATAGCAGGTGTGCCAAATCCAAGACCCGTTTCAATGGTAACATTTTGCGTGAATATATAAGTAGCCGGTGCATCATAGATCATTCCGGGTTGTAACAATACAACACTTCCCGATGGAATCATTGGCAAGGTATCAATAAGTGAATTAGGATCTGTATTTCCCCGAAGGTCAATAATATTGGAACCGGAAACAGATGCGGCTGTAACAAAATTTAACACACCTACTGTTTTGTTACCCTGGTATAAAATTGCCGTGTAGCTGGTATTGGCGGTTAAACCATAAACAGTATCTGCACCTGCAGCATTCGTTGCAGATGATATTGGAACTGTAATGACTGTTCCCGTACCAGGTGTTAATACTATCTGCGTTATGCCTGGAGTTGGTATCCAATTTAAAATTACAGCATTGTCAACAATGTTACCACTCGTCAACGGCTTAAACAATTGTTCGCCAATTAATTTAAAGCTGGAAGGGTTGTTACTTATCCAATTAGAAGCAGCAGAAGTTGCAGTCGCATTGGTTTGCAGTCTAACATAATAGGCGGTTCTATCCTTTAAGGTATCGTCGGTAACAGTTACCTTAGGCAAATTAACGATCAAACTTAAGGCAGGGGGAGTTGTAAACGTTGAATCTGCTGAAATTTGTACGGTGTATTTTTGACCAGTAGTTTCGGTATTTATAGATGGCGGCCAAGTAATGGTTACAGAGGTATCTGTTGTTGTCACAGAAATAGAAACCGGCGTAAACATTTGAGAAGGGATAAAATAACGGACTGGTTTTTTCATACAAGATATGCCAATCACAATTACGAGTACTATTGCAACTGTTGAAGCAAAATTGAGATTTTTATATTTTTTCATATCATTAATCTTTTTATTTTGGGCAAATTTTTTAATAGCCATAATGCTGAACTAAATTGGGATTGGATTGTAAAACAGAAATTGGTATCGGATACAATTCGCTATGGTTGGCAACAAAGCCTGATGCCAGGGATGCTGCGCCATTACTTAAATAGGTAGAAGTAATAGTAGCACTTCCTGCCCAGGGTACACCAGTATATCCGGAAGGTGTAGTAGATGCTGAAGGATTGTAGAACGAATTTCCCCACACCAGACCATTTGTTGAATTGTTCAGATAATACATATTTGAGGCATCATTACTATAAGGCGAAGCACCGCTTGCTATATTGGCAAGTGCCGCTTTTGCATTAGCAAGGTATGTACCTAACAGATTCCATCTAATCAAATCAAATTTTCTAATTCCTTCGTCCCCAAACTCCCAGCCTCTCTCATTAATAATCGCTTGTTGAAATCCAGCCTGATCGCCTGGAGGAGTTCCTATTTGGCTTGCATTAGCCCCAAAAGCTCTTGCTCTTACTCTATCCAAAGCAGCAATAGCACCAGGGGTTGGGCCACTATTAATCATGTTTTCAGCCTCTGCATACATCAATAGAATATCGGAGAAGCGGAGTATTGGCCAATTGATACCCATATATTGGGCATTACTTGTAGGCGTAATTGATGGGTTGGTTGTCCAGTCTCTTCTAAATTTACCGTCTATAATATTGGTGATAGGATGCCCAACATAAGCCGATGCTGAACTTATTTCGTAAGGTGCACATATTACATCTCTCCTGGTATCCAAAGAATCGAATGAATAGAAGTAGGTAGGCAAAATAGTGAGAGAAGAATTTCCTTTACCATTTGTTCTTGGTCCATTATAATATCCCAACTTACTGTCGGTAGCACCTGTACCTCCAGACATAGCTACTTGAAACATTACTTCGCCATAAGGATCCATTTTGTGACCACAAATATAATTTTGCCATAAATCCTGATAATTAGGATCTAACGTATGTTCATCGGGTCTATTCATTATTGCTAAACATTCGGTATCGGCAATTTTATAATAATCCATAAAATCTGCATCTCTTGCCATTTGACTATTAAAAGCTCTAAGTGAATATCCGCCTCTATAAAGAGCTATTCTTGCACGCAAACCTTTAACTGCTCCCTTGGTAATTCTTTCATCATTGGGATCTCCTAAAGCCGATACATCTGTTCTCCATGGCACTAAAGGTTCGGCAATTTGTAAATCATTTAAAATATGGTCATAAATAGAATCTCTATCAGTTTCGGGCAAAGACAAATTGGCAAGTTGTGCAGAAGGCAACCATTGCGCAGGCACATCGCCCCAGTCTCTTACTAATTCAAAATAAAATTGAGCTCTTAAGGTCAATGCTTCTCCATACAATCTTTGTAATTCTCCTATTTGTTGAGCGTTACCGGAGGTATAAAGAGACATTTTCGGTATATAATATATACATTGATTGGCTCTTTCTATTCCTTCGTATAATTGGTTAAAAGGTTTTGCAATCTGCAAATTACCCGATGTATAAGTATATCGTGCCAAATCTCTTCTATCGTTGTCCCCGGATCCTGCCGCACCCATCATTTGATCATTATCGTAAGGATAATACATACTGATACGGCACCCATATCCCTGGTCTCCGGTTAACTCCTGGTAAACACCCAAAACTGCCTTTTGTGCGTTATTTACTGTACCAAATACAGCATTAGGTCCAAAAGAAGATAAGGGATTTTCAGTTAAATATTTTTTACAAGAAGACAATAAAATGATTCCGGTTAATATCGCAGCAAATTGGATATAATTCGACAATTTCATTTTCATAAATTTTTAATTTAATTGTTTTAAAAGGTTACGTTTAAGCCTGCGATAAAAGACCTCGCTCTGGGATAAGCCGAATAGTCAACACCGTTGGTTAAGCCCGTTGAATTGCGTGTACTTACTTCCGGGTCATAACCCGAATAACCTGTAATTACTGCCAGATTATTTACGGTTACGTAGGCCCTTATCTTAGAAATTTTAAGTGCTCTCAATTCATTTTTCAAAAAGGTATAACCTAGGGTAATATTGTTTATTCTAAGAAAAGAACCACTTTCTACTGCATAAGATTGCGGATAAAAAGCTGCAGCATTAGTAACCGGTGTCCACATAGTCGTATTTTTGTTCAAAGCCGCTAATGCCGTAGGATCGGTAACTACTTGCCCCTGGGCGTTTACACTTTTCCAGGCATTATTCATTGTTGAAAGCAAATTAGCTCCTACTGTATAACCACCTGTAAATTCTAACTTATTGTTGTTAAAAATATCGTTGCCTACCACAAAGTTTAGAAATATGCTCATATCAAAATTCTTATACACAAATTGTTGGTTAAAACCTCCAAAGAATTTTGGATTGGCGTGGCCAATTACTGTTTGATCGTTATTCAAACTGAGCAGTGTATCCCCATTCAAACCTTTAAACTTGATAGAACCAGGTTGTGGTGCAGCTCCCGTAATGTTTACATCGTTTACAACGCCCGATTTAAGTGTATAGGTTTGGGTAGTAGAATTATAATTGAAATCACTTATTTGATAATATCTGTCATTAACCAAACCATACATTGTCCCGACTGGTTGTCCCACTTTTACTATAAAATCTGACGGATTGTTTGTAGTCCAGCCTGAACTTTGGAAATAGGATGTTTGATTATTGCCAAGGCTTAATATTTTATTCTGGTTAAATGAAATATTAAAACTTGAGGTCCATCTAAAATTTTTGGTATTAATAATTGTTGCACCTAACTGTGCTTCAAAACCATTATTGGAAGTTGAGCCAACATTTTGAATTTGGGTTAAATATCCTGAAGTGGTAGAAACAGGCACAGCAACCAAAAGATTCCTGGTAACATCTCTGTAATAGTCTAATGTCAAATTCACTCTATCATTAAACAGGCCCAAATCCATTCCTAAGTCTTTGGTGACAATAGATTCCCAGGTTAAATTTGCATTGGCCAAAGATACCGAACCAAAAGCGGTTTGTAATTGGTTGGACAAACCGTAGTAATTATTGGTAGTTCTAAACTGCGTCAGATACAGGTAAGGAGAGATTCTATTGTTTCCTGCTTCACCATAATCCACTCTAAATTTTAAATGGGAAATAACAGGTTTTACACTTTGCATAAAATTTTCTTCAGATGCTCTCCAGGCGAGTGCACCAGCAGGGAAATAACCCCATTGTTTACCCGGTGAAAACAAAGTAGAACCATCTGCACGTAAGCTGGCAGAGGCCAAATATTTATCTTTATACGCATAATTGATTCTTCCAAAGAAAGAAGCTATTCTCTGAACATCCTGATAACTGGTTGGAGACGGCTCGGCAAAACCCGAAGGTGCACTTGCCAAATTCAAATTATTCAAAGCTTCGCTTGCTGTGGTTCCATTTGGAAAATATCTTTGAATGGTTTGGCCACTCAAATTATTTATTTGATGAATAGCTTGTCCAACGATAACGTTTATATTATTATTCTTATTAAAATCTCCACCTAATCTATTGTTAGAAAATGTAAATACATTAGAATTATCAATGGTAATTACCTGTGCATTACTAATAGTAGCAATTGGCATCCCATTGCCGTTTAACATAGAATTAGTCGTAAGACTATCATCGTAATTATTTATTTTTTGATTATTATTATCATAACCAAAAGTGCTTCTAAAGTCTAAAAATTTGGTGAAAGTATAATCGCCGTATCCACTAAAGTTAAAGACGGTTTGATATTGTTTCTGGTATTGATTCCCAATTAATAACAAAGGATTTACTAAATAAAGCCCATTATTATTGGTAGCAGATACTTCTGCGGCATCATAATAATCCAATGATTGCCCTTCAGTCAAATAGGGAGTATATCTTACAACTTGCCTCAGGAAATTAAAACCACTGGTCCCGGGATTGGAAGTACCCTGACCGTTTACAAGTTGGTTATTAAATCGCACGTTGAAACCTATTTTAAATTTATCGCTTACCTGGTGGTTCATTCTAAAATTAACCAATTGCCTGTCGAGATACGAGTTGACCATTACGGCCTGGGTCGCATTATCTGTAAGGCTTAAATCAAATTGAGTTTTTGCATCTCCTCCGCTGACACTTACGTTGTGCGTTTGCATAGGAGCGGCTCTGCCAAAAACCTGATTTTGCCAATCAACTGCGGGAGCATTTTTGTACTGAGCTATATCGGCAAAAGTCCCATAAGTAGAGGCAAATGTTGCTTCATTAGCGGTACTGCCCTGGGCTCTTTCGTATTGGTAAAATACATAATTGTAAGGATCCATCACACTTAACTCTTTAGAAACTTGTTGCACCCCATACAAACCGTTGTAGGTAACAACGGTTCTTCCTATTCTTCCCAATTTGGTCGTGATAATTACCACACCATTAGCACCCCTGGCGCCATATATAGCCGTTGAGGAAGCATCTTTTAACACATCTATCGATTGAATATCCTGTGGCGATATAGTTGATAGTGCATTATCCACAATAATACCATCTACCACGTACAATGGTGCATTGCTTTGCGTTATGGATGCGCCACCGCGTATAATTATATTCACATCAGCCCCGGGTGCGCCTTCGCTTCCTGTAACTTGCACACCGGCCAATTTACCTGCCAAAGCCTCTTCGGCAGAGTTAATGGGAATGTCTTTCAAATCACGGGCTGTAATGGTAGATATAGCACCGGTAAGGTCTTTTCTTTTTACCGTACCATACCCCACTACCACTACATCATTTAATGTGGAAGAAGACTTGGAAAGTGAAACATTGATGACATTACGGCTACCTACTATAACCTCTTTATTTACATTTCCGACATAACTAAATATTAATACCTCTTTGCCGGTTGAAGGAATTGATATTGAATAATTTCCTGAAGCATCTGTTGTAGTAGCGGTTTTTGAATCCTTCAGTGACACGGTTGCATCTGTTAATGGCGCCCCTTCATCGGAAGTTACTTTGCCTGAAACGACTCTATTCTGAGCATTGGCAATCGTAAAAGAAAACAGTAGAAACAGGAAAGGAAAAATTTTTATTTTCATAAACAAGTTTTATTTAGATGTATAAGAATTGGGTTTTAATTAAAAAAGTTTTAAAACACTATTTAAAATAAAATGCTACATACCTCATTGAATGGTTGCTGAGACCGAAACCATATTCACAGTTGTTTTCATTAATTCAAACGAATTACTTTCATTTGCTACCGTTGCAGAAATTTTTAAAAGTCAATCTTGTAAAAAGCTTAAAGTAATCCAGTTATCATCCGTATAAAACATCAATCGAAATCAGTTAGAGTTTTTCCCAAAGTAACACTTAGCAAGAGTAGGTATAAAAAGTACATAAAATTTAAAACAGGTCAAGTATTTTTGCGCAATCGTTCCCGATAACGTTTGCAGTTTTGTATCATAAGAAGCCATAGTAAAAAAAGATTACTTTTATACAGAATTCGGAAATAACGAATTCGGAATATTTTTATACAGAGAAAGGAATTTCCAAATGAGATTTGAAACAGTTACTATAAAAGACATTGCAAAAGCTCTAAATTTTTCAACATCTACCGTTTCAAGAGCATTGAGAGGAAGTTATGAGATAAGTGAAGAAACCAAAAAGGTTGTTCTTGAGTTTGCTGAAAAGATAAACTATCGCCCTAATCCTATTGCATTGAGCTTAAAAGAAAAAAGGAGCCGGTCAATAGGTGTAGTGGTAAGCGAGATTGCCAACAATTTTTTTTCTCAGGCAATTAATGGAATAGAATCAATTGCTTATAACAGAGGATACCATGTTATCATAACCCAAAGCCATGAATCTGAAGAAAGGGAGAAAGTAAATGTTGAACATCATGCTTCAAGATCTGTAGATGGTTTATTAATCTCATTATCCAGCGGAACTACTGATCTTACTTTCTTAAAAAATTTATATAATAAAGGCCTTCCCATTGTTTTTTTTGATAGAATTACTGATGAAATTGAAACGCATAAAGTAACAGCCAATAATTCTTTGGGAGCTTTTCAGGCAACTGAACATTTAATTCAACAAGGCTATAAGAAAATAGCACACATCACCGGTTCGCCTTCCTTGTCCATCACAAAAGAAAGATTAGAGGGTTATAAAAAAGCGCTTGAGAAATATCACATTCCCGTTGATGAATTACTAATAAAATATTGTAATCATGGCGGAATGATAAAAGATGAAGTAGGAGATGCCATTTCAGAATTGTTTAAACTGAAATCCAAACCCGATGCCATTTTTACCACGGGAGATCGCTTTACGATTATTTGTTTGGCAGCATTAAAAAAATTCAATCCCAAAAAAAATATTGCCATGGCAGGTTTCTCCAACAGTAAAGTTGGCGAATTGTTTGATCCACCGTTAACCGTCGTGAGGCAACCGGCATTTGAAATCGGGCAAAATGCTACCGAATTATTAATTCAAATGATAGAAAGTAAAAGACCGGTAGTAGATTTTCAAACTAAGGTTTTAGATCCGGAACTGATTATCAGAGAATCTTCACTTAGAAAAAAAGATAAGAGCACAACTGTTACGAATAAACGAAAATAGAATACTGCTCAAAACGCTTTTGGAATGAATGCTATTTTCCCTAAATATTGATCTGTTTAAAGATACCACAATTTCATTTCCTCAAATCTGTTTCAGTAATATTTACTCCCGTGGTTTTAGAATCTGCTTTATAAAAAATTGCAGAGGCAAGTGGAAAATATCCTTTATTTATTGTGATATTTTTTACATGGTAAAGGCGGTAAACCGGGCCATGTTCCGGAATAATTTTTACATTATCCAAATAAATATCAGAAGCGTCAGTAGCGATAAAACCTTTATCTGAAGTAATGTTCATGTTTTTAAAGTGAATATTAGTAACAGGCATTTGAGGCAAGCCTGTTATAGATATCGCTGTTTTAGCACCTTTACAACTAATGCTATCAAAATAAAAATCAGTGAAAAGAGGGACTTTATCCGACTCTTCATTTATAGTATTTTTCCGGATACTACCTGCAGGTGCGTCTTTATAATGAGTATCAAATAAAATGGCCTCATTCCTGATATCATTCATTAAAATATTTTTTACAAAAATATTTTTTACATTTCCGCCTATCCCCAAATTGCTTTTCACTCTTATACCTACATTAGTTCCTATGAAATGACAATTATCTACAAAGATATTTTGCATACCACCATCTGTATTACTGCCAATAACAAAGCCACCATGTGCCCTGTAAACTATACATTGCGCAATAATTATATTTTCAAGATTAAATCCATCGGTACTGTTTTCTCCACCGCTTGATTTCATACAAATACCATCATCACGGGCATTCACCGTACAATCATAGATCAACACATTCTTACAACGGCTGATATCAATTCCATCGCCATTTTGAGCCCACCAATCATTAAAGATATTTACGTGGTTCATCGTTAAACCGGTACAACTATTAGGATAGAAAACAAATTTGGGTGAATTTCTGATCGTTACATTTTTTATCAGAATATTTTTACAGTTTATTAAATAAAGCATGTAAGGACGCAGATAATCCCTTGCCGGCAAATAATCTTCGGCAGTTAATTTTCTATTTTCCTTTTTCAACTTTTTCAGATATTCTTCTCCTTTCATTGCTTCTACAGATGGCCACCAGATAGATCCATCGGCACTTACTACACCTCCTGAATTTACAAGATCTTCCCATTGTGAAGTTGTGGTTTTTGCTTTTTTTACAGGTCTCCAGCTATCACCTGCTCCATCAATAATTCCCTCGCCGGTAATGGCAATATTTTTTAAGTCATAACTGTAAATGGGTGAGGCAGTAACTATCCTGTTACTTTTTGAAGAAGCTGTAATCATCGGGTATTGGGTATGATCTTTTGTAAATTGAATGATGGCCCCGCTTTCAAGGTGTAAATTCACATTACTCTTTAACTCAATAGGGCCGGTGAGCCAGTTGCCCTTTGGAACGATAACCCTGCCACCTCCCGCTGCTGCACAAGCTGTAATTGCTTTTGTAAATGCATCGGTATTTAAAGTATGGCCATCATTGATGCCACCATAATCTTTTATAGAAAAATCTTTATTTTGAAATTCCGGTATCATTACTTCCTCCATTTTGAATGGAGCATTCATAATGTACCAATTGGGATTATTACTTTGACATTTAACTTCATTAAATAATGAAAAGCCTGTTATGGAAAACAGGAAAATAAATACAGTTTTTATTACTTTTAATTTCATTTGATTCATTTTATTTCAAACATCTTACCCAAAAATAGAAACCATTTATTTCAACTACCGAAATATTTACGGAAACGTTCCCAATGATTTATATTTCCTAAACAGAGAATAAAACCTGTATAGGATAGAATCCTTTATTAAAAGTTGGTTGGTATAAATAATTTTTGCTCATATTCTTTTCTTTACTATTCTTCTCAGATAGGAATGACTTTTCTTACCTTTGCACCTCTAAAAAAATGAAGGAGTATGATAAGTGTAAATAATGTTACGCTGGCATTTGGCAAAAAGGTTTTGTTTGATGAAGTAAATCTCAATTTTGTAAAAGGAAATTGTTACGGAATTGTAGGAGCAAATGGCGCGGGGAAAACTACTTTTCTAAAAATCATCAGTGGCGAAATAGAACCCAATAAGGGAAGTGTAAGCTTTACTCCGGGCGAACGTATGGCAGTACTAAACCAGGATCAGTTTCAGTTTGAAGAAGTCTCTGCTTTAAACACAGTGATGATGGGGCACAAGAAAATGTGGAATACGATGCTGGAAAAAGATGCCATATACATGAAGGAAGATTTTAATGAAGAAGATGGAATGAGAGCCGGCCACCTGGAAGCGGAATTCGGTGAAATGGGCGGCTATACTGCCGAAAGTGATGCAGCTACCTTGTTGGATGAATTAGGCGTTGCCGACGATTTGCATCAATCTTTAATGAAAGATATCGCTGCAAATATTAAAGTGAGGATTTTGCTGGCGCAGGCGCTTTTTGGTAACCCGGATATTTTGTTATTGGATGAACCCACCAATAACCTTGATGTGCATACGATTTCATGGTTGGAAAATTTCCTGGCAGATTATCAAAACATAGTATTGGTAGTAAGCCACGATCGTCACTTCCTGGATGCCGTTTGTACACATGTGGCTGATGTGGACAAGCAAAAAATAAAAATTTATACCGGTAACTATACCTTCTGGTACGAGAGCAGTCAACTTGCCGCACGACAGGCGACTGATAAAAATAAAAAGATGGAGGAAAAGAAAAAAGACCTCCTCGAGTTTATTGCACGATTCAGCGCTAATGCCTCAAAAAGCAAGCAGGCTACATCACGAAAAAAAGCGTTGGATAAATTGGTATTTGAAGATATTACACCGAGCAGCAGAAAATACCCGGGTATTATTTTTAAACCCGAAAGAGATCCTGGAAATCAAATTCTGAATGTTCAAAAATTATCAAAAAGCTTTGAAGAAAAAGCATTATTTCATAATGTAAATTTTGATGTAGTAAAAGGACAAAAAATTGCTTTTCTTAGTAAAGATCCTGTGGCGCTTACTTCCTTTTTTGAAATCATCAATAACAGGATGAAGGCGGATAGTGGGAAATATGAATGGGGAACGACTATAACCACAGCTTATTTACCTAATGATAATTCCGAATTTTTTACCAATAATCTTTCTTTGATGGATTGGCTGAGACAATATGTGCCACTGCATGTTACCGATGTTGACGAAGATTTTCTAAGAGGATTTTTGGGTAAAATGCTTTTTAGCGGTGATGAAGTAAATAAGAAAACCAATGTGCTCAGCGGAGGTGAAAAGGTAAGATGCATGATCAGCAGAATGATGTTGCAAAATCCGAATGTGGTAATTCTTGATGAGCCCACCAACCATCTCGATCTTGAAAGTATTACCGCTTTTAATGATGGAATGATCACTTTTCCCGGAATCGTTTTAATGACTACACACGATCACCAGTTTATGCAAACTGTTGCCAACCGGATTATAGAAATTACGCCTAAGGGAATGATTGACAGGCTTTGCACTTACGATGAATACTTGGAAGATGAAAGGATAGAAGTGTTGCAGGAAGAAATGTATGCTTAAATTCCGGTGATATTCAATCGTGAAATTTTTTTTCTGAAATTTACAGATACTAAGTTATAAAAATCAAAAGAGCTTTTGTGAAAGCCCTTTTGAAAAATATTTTTTATTTCCCCAAAAGAAATTTAAAGCCGATTCCGAAGTTGGATAGCAGGCTGGTATTCAAATTTATATTTCCTGAAAAATTATTCCCATTTACTGTTGAAACTGAATTTGTAATGGAACTTGTAGTTTCGTATTTTGTACCTGCATAAGAAATGGAAGCTATATTTAGCATTGACAACTCTATCTGCATTCTTTTACACACAGAATAGGAAATACCTGGAGTAAAAGAAAGAGTTCCTCCGTTAGAAAGAATTCTTGTAGCATCATTACCAATCTGAAAAGGTCCATATGTTTGATTTGAATGATTATACAAAGCATCTACTTCACCAAAGAAATAAAAATTCTTAGCCAGGGGTTTATATTTTCTATAAAAAACGCCCGCGCTGAATTGATTTGATTTATTTGTCGGACCATTATTAGAAAAACTATATGATGCAATAATTCCTGCAACGGTATTATCTTTAATTACTTTCCCAAATTGAATATTTGAATAAAAAGATTCATTTTTATTAATGCTACCGTTTTGGTTTTTAGAACTATTAAAGCCAATGCTCCCTCCTAACAAATAACTTCCCTCATTAATTTGGGCATGGGCAGTAATTGCGGTGCAAACCAAAATTGAGAATGACAATAAAATTTTTGTTTTCGTAATGATTTAATTTTTAGATAACACAAATGAATAAATAAATCTTTAATAAAAGAAGATGGGCATTTTGTTTAACAACATATTATCTTAACCAAATACTAAATTGAAATGATGACGCAGCGTTTTGCTGTTGTCTATTTTTTCTGTTTCAAAAACTTTTGTTTTTTTACATAGAGTAGTTAATACATAGAGTGGTTACTATGGGTACATTTCAAATTGTTGCCGGTTGGTGGAAACTCCAACCGGGGCCATGCGCCGTGGGCGACGTCTCCTCCGCCCACAAAGCCGGGCTTACTGCTTTTTTTCTCCGACTGAAGTCGGGGTTACAATATCGGCCATGCCTACGGCATTAGAAGGAGCTTTCGGAAAGTTTTTTTGGAAAATCTTTTACAAAAGTAAGCCCAATAACTTTCCAAAAGTTTGACTATAGATTGAAAAGAATACATTTGATTTATAGAAAACGTAATCCATGAACATAAACAATTATAAAAAGGGAACGGCCTCTGTATGGGGCGGTGAAGACGAAGAATTCTACTAGGGAGCGGTAACTTCGCCATTAGTAAAAAGTGTAACTTTTGCTTACAAAGATTTGGATGAATGGCATAAAGTTTCTCTCGGGAAATCAGAAGGCTATATTTACAGCAGGAATACCAATCCTACTGTACATGTACTCGAAGAAAAAATCAGGATATTGGAAGGCGCAGAAGCGGCTACTTCTTTTGCTACAGGAATGGGCGCAATCAGCAATACACTGTTCACCTTTCTTACTCCAGGCAAAAGAGTGGTTTCTATAAAAGACACTTATGGTGGTACGAGCAAAATATTCCTTGATTTTTTGCCAGTGTATAATGTAGGTGTGAAACTCTGTGATGCCACAGATCATGAACAATTAGAAACAGAAATCGCAAAAGGATGTGACCTGGTTTACCTGGAAACTCCCACCAATCCTACCTTAAAGATAATTGATATAAAAAGGATAAGCGCTGTCGCAAAAAAAGTCGGAGCAATAGTAATTGTAGATAATACCTTTGCGAGCCCCATCAATCAAAATCCATTACAACTGGGGGCTGACCTGGTAATTCACAGCGCTACTAAATTTCTTTGCGGCCACTCTGATGCGATGGGCGGCGTACTTGCCGGGAAAAAAGAATTGGTTCAAAAAGTTTTTCAATTCAGAGAAATTAACGGAGCAAGTTTACAAGCTGATCCGGCCTATCTCATTGCGCGCGGAATGAAAACCCTGGAATTGCGTGTAGAACGTCAAAATGCATCAGCTCTGAAAATTGCTCAATATTTAAATTCACATTCTAAAGTGAGCAATGTTTTTTATCCTGGCCTTGAAACACACACCGGGCATTTAATTGCCAAACAGCAGATGCGCGGATTTGGTGGCGTTTTAAGCTTCTCTTTGAATGGGAATTATGATATGGTAAAGAAATTTTTGCCAAAATTAAAATTAGTACATCTCGCCGCCAGTTTAGGTTCTGTAGGTACTTTGGCAGGGCCGCCAAGAACCACAAGCCATGTGGAACTTACCGAAGAGCAAAGAAAATTATTGGGCATTCCTGAAAGCCTCATCCGGTATTCTGTGGGTATAGAAAATGTGGAAGATCTTTTGGAAGATTTGGAAAGGGGATTGGCTTCTTTGTGATTTTTTAAAAAAAAATTCAAATTCCATTTATTTGTTTGTCTGCTGTCAGTGAGGGTTTGTTTAATGTACCATCAATTTATACTCTGCAAGGGCCAAAACCGTGATTGAAAAAACTTTTGGAAAGTTTTTTTTGGAAAGTCTTTTACAAAAGTGAGTTTAATAACTTTCCAAAAGTTATACCCGAGTTTTGTTATAAATAGTTGCTAAATTACATTTCTTTTCAACAAGAAAAATGATTAAGGAGGAATGTAAATGAAGTTTATACATGTTCTGTCATTCATACCATTTATCGGTATGTTAGGTATGTTGCCGTTTGTTAACAAAGTAGAGCCGTATGTTCTTGGTATGCCATTTATTTTGTTTTGGATTGTCATGTGGGTGATCCTTACGTCTGTTATTCTGGCGATAATTTATAGACTCGACCCTTCGAATAAGGAGAAAACTGATATCAAATGAATGCAGCATTGTACATCATATTTGCTTTTCTCCTGCTTGCCATTTTGTTAGGCATACGAGCAAGAAAAGGTAAAAATATGGATTTAGAACAATGGTCTGTTGGCGGACGTGGATTTGGGACTGTCCTTGTTTTTCTTTTATCAGCGGGTGAAATTTATACTACTTTCACCTTTCTCGGCGCCAGTTCCTGGGCTTATGGAAAAGGCGCTCCGGCCTTTTATATTATTGCTTATGTGAGCCTGCAAAGTGTATTATCCTACTGGATATTTCCTGTAATCTGGAAATATGCAAAAGAACATCATTTAATATCACAATCAGATTTTTTTGTCAGTAAATACAAAAGTGCATACCTCGGAATTCTTGTCGCATTCATTGGAGTAATTTCAATCATTCCTTATATTGTTCTTCAAATAGAAGGACTCGGCATCATCGTTTCGGTGGCATCGTATGGTTTGATTTCTTCTAATACTGCAGTGTGGATAGGAGTTATTGCCGTCACGCTCTATGTGATGATTTCAGGTATTCACGGTTCAGCATGGACTGCCGTTATTAAGGATATTATGATCTTCTCTATTGTTGTTTTTATCGGTATTTATATTCCTTTTCATTATTATGGTGGCATGGAGCCTATGTTTAAAGATATCCAAGCTACAAAGCAGGGCTTTTTAACACTTCCCAGCAGTGGCTTGAGTATTTCGTGGTTTATCTCTACGGTACTCATGACCGATTTAGGCGCTATCGTGTGGCCACATATATTCATGGCTAATTATTCTGCTAAAAACGCAAAAGCCATTCGCAAAAATTACATTATAATACCTCTTTATACGCTGATGTTACTTTTCATTTTTTTCGTTGGTTTTGCTGCCGTCGAACAGATTCCAAATCTGAAAGGATCAGAATCCGATCTGGTATTATTGAAACTTTCTATCAAAACATTTAATCCATGGTTTGTTGGGCTCATTGGGGCAACCGGCTTACTAACCGCATTAGTACCTGGTTCGATGCTTTTAATGGCTGCATCAACATCATTGGCAAAAAATGTTTATAAAGTGTTTGTACCCAATGCCAGGGAGAAACAAGTATCGAATCTTGCGAAATATTTAGTTCCGGTCATTTCGCTTGTTTGTGTCTTTTTTACTTTAAATGGAGGGAAAGGGATTGTCCTATTGCTTTTAATGGGCTATAGCTTTATCACGCAACTATTCCCGGCGCTTGTATGTAGCTTTATGAAAAATAATTTTGTTACGAAGCAAGGCGCTGCTGCAGGTATGATTGCCGGTGTCATTACCGTGGCATATATCACCTTCACCAATGAATCTATTGGATATATGTTCCCATCCTGGCCGCAAGTAATTAAAGATTTGAATGTTGGAATTATTGCCTTGATTTTAAATATAATCGTCACCGTTACTGTTAGTTTAATTACTAAAAGAAATATCAAAGTAGCTACACTAAACTGAATACAATGCTCTTACAGATCTGAAATTCAGCTTCCCTGGCCTCATCGGCCCTTATTCCGAAAACTTTGCACAACTGGAGATAGTGCTCGCAAATCTATGTCCGCAAAAAATCAGGAACAATGAAAAAAGATTTATGTTGTAATTTAACTGCCTATCCCTTTCGGTCAAGTTCCTTTTGTAATTTCTTTAAACGGTTGTGGAGGAGTATCTACAGTTTGCTGCATTAGCCGATAAAACAACTTTCCTCTATATGTTGATAGTTTTCTATTAAACCGAAATGCAAATTCATCTAAATAATAAGATAGATATTTTGGAGAAATGCTACCCTGATGAGTTCCATTTACCCACCGTTTTACACGTGAATCGACAAGATGTACATGTGGTAATAGTTCATGTGCCTCTTTTCCACTTCC
>DATKQQ010000068.1:0-19786 GCA_035532615.1 Hanamia sp. | reverse complement strand
GCTTCTGCCGCTAATACCAGGCGAGTTTGTTTTTCATTTAAAACAGGAAGAATCTCTTCATATTTTTTCTTCAACATTAGATCGGGTTGCATACGTTTTATTTTTTACAAATGTACAACTTATTACGTTACAAATCCTAAGCTATCTTCAACGAGTACTTCATGGATTGCTGCGATAGCTTTAGTGCTAAACCTCGTTAAATTAACGGCGCAGGCACTTGTGTCCCTACTATTGCTCCTAAAAAATATTTTGAAAAATTTATCAGGGGAGATAACAAACATATCATATAATTATAATATGATAAAATCGGCTCCGGCGAGTTTATGAGCAAACCCTATTTAGCTCAGAGTTCGGTTAGTGTTTACCGGGCAAAATTATTGTAGAGACCTCCGATAGCACGGATTTTAATGCATACTTTATCCTAATTACGAGCCGCTGTTATAGCTTTTTATTTTTGGAAATACTTCATGGAAAACTTTATTGCCGGGTGAATTTCATAAGTACCACTTTTACCCTGGAAGTAAGTTGTCATTCCACTCCCGAATGGCATACGATTTTACAAGACCTTCCAATATGAAAGGATCTTCAGTTACGAATTGCTCGGCGGCCTCACGGGTTTTAAAGATTGCCATATTTCCCCTGTCGCTAAAAGGGCCGATACCGATTACCTCGCCTCTTGCAATGTATTTATCCACAATTGCCTTGTGTCTTGGATAAACAGTCATTATAGTTTCCATAGTTGCTCCTGATGATTCTCCGATAACTACTGTTTTCATTTTTTTTATTTAATATTCAATTATTGAGGTATTCCCTTTCCTTCTTTAATAAACTTTACTAAGCTATCAGTAATATACCCATTCCATTCCATCCCACTTCACAATCATTATAACATTCAACGCCCGGCACCAAACCAATGTGAGTGAAATTAATTTCAGTGGTCTTTCCTCTTCCCGAAATTTCAAAAACCACTTCAGTGTTTTTCCACTCCTTTTTGTTACCTATCCAATGCAAATTACAATCAGTGACCTTCCAAACTACTTTTTTATTCGGCACTAATTCGTTGATTTTAAAATCAACATACGTTTCGCCAAAGCGAAACGTAAACTTATCGCCGGGCTTTTCGGCTTTACCATTAAAATCCTTTGCCCACCAGAGATTTACCTGGCTGATTTTTTTCATCGCTTCTTCTGCGGATGCATTTGCTTTAATTCTCCTGTTAAAATTTTTTGTTTTCATTTTTGTTTGATTTAAAAATTTATATCACTATGTTCTGCGGTAATGAAGTTGAATAATCTCTCTTTTATATACCTATCCCAACCCTATGTACATCTGGAATAACACTCATGTTCCCGAACAAGGCCTTCATGAGTAAATTTGAGTAAAATTTTATTACCGTTCGACGTTATCTCAAAAATCATTTTCGTATTAGTTCATTCAGCTTTATTTTTTTCGAGCCAGTTAAGTTTGCTCTCTGTCACAAACCATACTACTTTCTTGTCCGAAATCATTTCAATCACCTTCTGTTTTGAATAATGCGTGTCTCCGAACCTGATGATAAATTCATCGTTAAGTTTTGTGCTCTTTCCTTCAAATTCAGATTTCTTTCCGGAAGGAGACTCGGCTGCGGACAATGACCACCATTGTGAAACATTATTGATATGATTGAATACTACTTTCGGCGTTTCTGAAACTTCAATTGTTGCAGTGTAATTTTCTTTTTTCATTTTTTCATTTATTTATTATTTTTTTAAGTTTCTTCCGAATTTAAGATTGTTCATACCATTTGAGTTGCCCTTTGCCCGTAGTGATTAAGCTTAGTAAACTTTTTTCAACGAATCCTGTCCATGCCCATTGGCATGCCTTGTAACAATCATAGGTTGGAACTAATCCTACTTGAGTAAAACCCAACTGTGTTTTGTTTTGTTTTGTTTTGTTTTGTTTTGTTTTGTTTTGTTTTGTTTTGTTTAGAGATTTCAAAAACTATTTTGTTGCCAACCCATTCACTTTGATCTTTGGCATTTTTAAAATAGTTTTCCTCAACCAACCAAGCTACTTTTTTGTCCGGGATCATTTCAATAGTTTTTATTTTACTGCGATGATTGTCTCCGAAATGATAGTTCCACTCATCATTGAGTTTGTCAGTGTTACCTTCAATTTTTTCGTCCACCATTCGCGGGGATTTTTGATAGCGTTGAATACTTCTTTCGGCGATTGCTCTACCAGAATGGAAGTACTAAAATTTTGATCGTTCATTTTTCTATTTGTTTTTCTGTCTTGAATAAATTAATTACCGCAAAATTAGTTTCGGGAAATGACTTCTGAGGTTGGTTCATGCGACAACTTTGGAGGTGTCTTGCGACAACTATTTTTTATAAATTTGCAGGAATTATTTTTAGCTATGAAACACATTTCAATCCTGATTCCGGAAGAGGAAATAATCCAGAACACCGTAATAAGTGTTATTGGCGCTTATAAAATATTTTCGGTAGTGAATCAATATTTTGTCAAACTTGGAGAGACGGCTCCATTCAAAATTGAGCTAGTGGGCAATTCAAAGAAAGTTAACCTGAATGAAGGAATGTTTTCCATGCAACCCGATATTAATTTTAAGCAGGTAACAAAAACTGATTTGATAGTTATTCCACCTACCTCGCTTAACGAAAAAACAATAAAGCAAAATGCTGTTTTTGTGCCCTGGATTGTTTCTCAATATAAGCATGGCGCTGAAATAGAAAGTTTATGTACCGGCGCTTTCTTGTTGGCTTCAACAGGATTGCTTGATGGAAAAAATTGTTCTACACATTGGTTAGCCGCAGAAAAATTTAGGGAACAATCTCCGAAAGTAAACCCGGTTGCTGATAAATTAATTACAGAAGAATACGGAATTTATACGAATGGTGGCGCTTATTCTTTTTTGAATCTGTTGTTGCATTTGGTAGAAAGATATTGTGGCAGAGAGGTTGCAATTTATTGTTCTAAAGTCGGACAAATTGATATGGAAAGAAATTGCCAATCGGCTTTCAGTATTTTCCTTGGGCAAAAAAATCATGCTGATGAACCGATAAAAACGGCGCAGGATTACATCGAAAATAATGTTACCAATAAAATTTCAGTCGAAGAATTGGCGGTTGCTCACGGGTTGAGTAAAAGAAATTTTGAAAGACGTTTCAAGAAAGCCACCGCCAATACACCTGTTGAATACATTCAACGGGCAAAGATTGAACATGCAAAAAAGAATCTTGAAACCGGCAAAAAAAATGTGAATGAAGTGATGTATGAAATTGGTTATTTGGATAGACAAGCATTTAGGAATTCTTTTAAAAAATTTACCGGTTTATTGCCTCTTGAATATCGCAGAAAATATAATAAGGAAGCAGTGGTTGGTTAGGTTTTGGCTTAACTAAACCGTTTAAAAAAATTTTTTATTTAAATATTGAGTTTAAATCCGGATGTTATACCGTAAAAAAATTATTGTTATAGCAATATCAATTCAAATCAATAACCAGCAATTCTTAACCCATTAATAAAAAAGAGGTTGTTTCAATAGTGAAACAACCCCTTGTCAACTTAAAAAGAAACACTAAATTATTGAGCCATTTGCATTATATCCTGAGAGCCGGATGCATTATTATTTTTGCGCTTAAATAAGTTTACATCCATTTTGCCAAAGTGGTAAGCAAAGCTGAGGCGAAACAGTTGAGGATTATTCAGACGGCTATAATTCTGTATAAAATAAGCGCTTTCTGAATACTGATCCTGTATGCGTGTCCTGAAAATATCACTCATGGTTAATGTTACAGAAGCTGCATTGTTTTTAAGAAAGCTTTTCTTCACTGCGATATCAGCACCCCAGATGGATTTAATATAACCCTGTGAAGAACTTTGTGCCTGGCCAAATGGTCCACCACCGCCGGGGCCACCCTGGTTATTATTTATCGGAAGATTGGTTTTGCTTTGATAATCGCCGGACAATTGAACACTGAAAGATTTTGGCAGCTTAAAGGTATTGTTCAATTTACCAAACCAGCTTAACAATGCATCTTGAGAAGTGCTTCCCGGAATATTGGAAGTATTGATCTTCGACTGGTAAACATTCACATCCGTAGTCATATCCCACCATTTGGTTACTTTATTAATTGAGGTTAACTCAACTCCATAAGAGTAACTGGAATTGGCATTGATATAAGTATTGATAATGTCGTCTTCCCCGGTAAAAGGATTGACGCCTGGAGTCAGGTAACGGGTGATCAGGTTAGTGGAATGTTTGTAGTAAATAGATCCCAGGAAAGTGTTACCACCTTTAAATGTTTTGTCATAACTCATTTCAAATGAATTGGTGAATTGCGGAACGAGGTTAGGATTACCACGGGTAATGTTCAAACTATCGGTATAATCAGTAAAAGGAATCAACTGAAAGAAGTTGGGCCTGTCTATACGACGGGTATAACTGAACTGCAATTCCTGTTTATTCTTCAATTTTTGGCTTAGAAATAAAGAAGGAAATAAACTTACCGGGTAATTATTGCTGAATTTTTCACCTGTGTTAGTTAATTCACCATTATAGTTAGAACTTTCTGCTCTCACACCCACTTCATATCCAAAGTTTTTGATGGTGCTCTTTACACTTACATATCCCGCAAGCACATTATCGGTACTACTATAATCACTGGTGCCGGCAGGAATTTTTGTAAGGTTACCAGAGTTGGAACCCATATAGTTGTCATTATTTTGAACGATCTGGTGTTGTTGATATCTCAAACCTGTTTCCAGCTTAGATTGCTTTTGTTTACCAAAAGGTAATGCGTAATCTGTCTGCATGGTGAGGAATTTAATTTTCCCGCCATCAATTACCTGTTGTAATTGAGTACCGGCAACATCATTGTTGGCATCCAAATAATTGGTAGTGTATAATTGGTCGCTCGGGGTATTCCCTGAAAAATAGTTTCCGTTGGCAGTCAACTGTTCGCCATCTTTTGGAAAATTATATACGTAATCCAATTGCAGGCCACTGGCATCAAAGCTCCTAGTGCCTGAAGTATAACGGACGCTGTTTTGACTTCTTGTTCCGCTGTTCAACAAACTATCAGTGGTTGAGTGAATCACTTCATTAGGATTAAAATTGCCGTGTACTTTAATTAGACCGAGAGAAATAGTAGCGCGGTTGGTTACATAATAATCCAGGCCCAATTTACCAAAAACAAAAGCACCGTTTGTTTTATCAATATCTGATTGGGAAACCTTTGTTAGTGTGTCTCCCAGGTTAGTACGGTCGGTAGTTCCGGTGGTATAGTTTCTCATCTGATGAAGCATACCAGCGGCTGAAAAGTTGAACTTATTTTGCCTTACGCTAAAGTTGACGCCGGCGTTTATTCCTCCACGACTGTCTATCCCGGCAGAAACGTTTCCATTATAACCACTGGCCTTGTTCTTTTTCAAAATGATATTCAGTATTCCTGAACCTCCACCTGAAGCGTCATATTTGGCAGAAGGATTGGTAATCACTTCCACGCTTTTAATAGCATCTGCCGGTATTTCATCGAGTGACAAGGTAGTTGGCTGTCCATCCACATAGATCGTAGGTGTTGCATTTCTCAGTTTTACATTTCCATCAATATCCACTTCCACAGAAGGCACATTGCGCATCACATCTACAGCAGTACCGCCGGCACTTACAATATTTTTTTCCACATTAAAAACTTTCTTGTCAATATCCAATTTCAAAGCTGGTGCGCTACCAACGATCGTTACTCCGGCCAAAGTTTTTGCTTCTCTATCCAGTTTAATATTGCCAAGGTCTTTATCAAATGGCAAAGAACCCGCTGAAAAAGAAGGGGCACCACCGGTTGGAGGGCCAACTTGACCACGACCTGCCGGCATCTTGGGAAAAGTAAATGAGACATTATCCTCTAATAATTTAAAACCGGTGTTACTAATGCGCAATTGCAGTTTACCCATTATCGGCACTTTGGTAAAATTAAAATCACCATTTCCTTTAGTAACTACTCCACTTATAAGAGTCCATTTCATTTTCTTAGTAGCAACATCATACTCCTGGTGGAGCAGAAGAACAGAAGCGCCTTCTATAGCCTTACCGTCAGCATCAGTGACTTTGCCATAAAGATGGCCACTGTTTTTTACACTCGCTGGCATCGAGGGAAACTGAGCATATGTTTGTGCGGTAACAAAAATTAAAACCGCCAGAATTATTTTTTTCATATTTAATTAATTTGACCGCAAAGCTAATTCCGGGAAAAATAGGTTTGTGTGCAAATGAGACGAGCGGTTAAAATGTTGCGACGAAATGCGGGAGAATATTTTACAGGATTAGTTTTTTGTAATTCGCAAATGGGCAGAAGCCGTGAATAATTATATACGATCAGGGCGGTTTCTTCGGCGGTCTGAACGATTGTTACATCTGATGATTCAGAATACCGCACGTTCCGGCCTTTCCTAAAAAACTCACGAGTCATTTCTTACCAATGTATAATGAAAGTCTTTATTCCAATGATTTACTGTTCTATTTTATTTGAAAGTTATATAACAGGAAAATTTTATTTCTAAACCTGCGGTGCTGACCTGCTATAGCGGTGCGACTTAGACCGCGGTAAATTCTAAATAGAAAACGAATAATATTACAATAAGTATTTCCCCGAAATACAGTCTTATAAATTTCCGGTAAGCGCCGAAACCGCATCGCGATAGGTATCGCCGAGCGGTAGCTCCAGTGAATCCATAAATACACTCGATTTACGAATGGCTGTGATAAAAGAAACAGAAATGATATAAGATTTATGAATCCGGATAAATTGCTCCGGTGGTAGTTGCTCTTCAATGGCTTTAATAGGCATCCTTGTTACCAACGGATGTTGAGCGCTTTTTAGGTGTATCTTGATATAATCTTTGAGACCTTCTATATAAATGATGTCTGCCAGCGTTACTTTGATTAATTTGTAATCTGCATTTACAAAAATATATTCCGGCTTTGCGGATGAGATTCCGCTTTTGCGGCCCGATCTCAATTCAAACAACTGGTTGGCTTTGTTGCACGCTTTTATAAAACGATCCAGCGATACAGGCTTCACGAGATAATCCAGCACATCCAGGTTGTAACCTTCCAGCGCATATTGTTTATAGGCCGTTATCAAAATGATTATTGGCTTTTCGGTCATGCTTTCTATAAACTGAAGTCCGGTAAGCCCGGGCATTTGAATATCTAAAAATATCAGGTCCACGGTTTCCTGCTGCATCACCTTCATAGCATCCTTCACATTATCGCACGCTGCTATCAATTGTAGAAACGGCACTTTGCTGATATTATCTTCCAGCAATTCCAATGCTAATGGTTCATCATCTATGGCAACACAACGTATCATCAGCTTAAATTTATTTGAAGAGAAACGGTGAACACACTGTTTTCTTTTGTGATATCAAGTTTATATTTTCCGCGATGCAACAAATCCAGTCTTCTTTTTACATTGACCAGCCCAATGCCACTGGCTTTATCTTTCACCTGCTGCGATGAAGGATCGTATTTGTTGCTCACACGAAAATAAAGAATATTATCCTTTGGTTTCAGTTCTATGTCAATATGCGGATCTTCTATAAAACCGGTTCCATGCTTGAAAGCGTTTTCCACAAAAGGGATTAGCAGCATCGGGTCTATTTCATAAGTCTTATCACCTTTGCAGATATTAACCATAACCGACACTTTTTTACTTAGTCTTTGTTGCTGCAGGTCTATATAGCTTTGAAGATATTCTGCCTCGCTTTCCAGCGAAACTTTCGCTTCATCCGTTTCGTAAAGCATATAGCGCATCAGTGATGAAAACTTTATCAGTGAAGGCTCCAGCTCATCGGAATGTTTGCGCGCCAGCGCTACCATATTATTTAATACGTTAAACATAAAATGCGGGCTTGCCTGTGAGCGAAGCAAGGATAATTCTGTTTTAAGGTGTTCGGTTTCTTTTTCCTTTGCCAGTCTGTCCTGGGTAAATTTGTCACCTATCGTTTTATAAGCCGTGCTGCAGGCAAGGATAAAAAGAAAAATAAAAATGCTTACGACAAGGTGCGCTTCAAAGGAAAAATCCATTTGGGTAAAATTCTTCCAGAGAGCCCATAAGGCCACCACATAAAATCCATAATAAAAAATGATCGCTAAAGCATAAAGAAGGTATTTCTTTTTATATAACAAACGCGGGATCAGCGCCAGGGCATTCAGGTAAAAAAGAATAATCATCAAAGCCTCGTTCACGAGAGAGATGATAAACATCGCATCGGTATTTCCTGGTTTTGGCGTGCTCACATCACTGGGATTGTGCGACTGCCGCAGCAATGCCGGCAATGAAAATAACACGATCCATGCGGCCGCATGAATACAAACCGTCATCCATTTTTTTGAGTACCAGGCTTTTTCCATGTTTGGAATTGTATAGCTTTTTTAAAAAGAATTCAAACTTAGGTACTTTCATCTTTGTTTATTTAAAAAATGAGATGAAAGTGGAAAAAGATGCGACAAAGAGATTGTCTGAACTGGGATTTGTAAGATGAAAATGTCTGAACTGGGATTCACGAGATTTTAAAAAGGTGTCATCTCTCTAATTCTACAGGAAGATCCTGCACTAAAAGTAGTGACTTATGAAGAAGAAGGAAAATCAATAACGCAAGCGATTCAACAGCATAAGAAAGAATGGCTGCGGAGTAAAGTTTTGAAGTGATAGTAATGTGTGAGTACTTTAAAAAAATAGGTTCAAGTTTTCAAAATAAGGGATTTCATCTTGGCTTTCACTCTCACACGCTCCAGGCAATTGTTCTTGCGGAATGAATCAAAAATATTTTTAAAAATGTTTCATTAGATAAGAAAACGTGATTCATGGAAATGATAAAAATAAAATGTGGTAAGTTATAAACACCAGGATAGCGTGAAAGTCAATTATGTTTTCAGGCAGTTCTTTTATTGGCTTTCTATGATCATTTTCTTTATTAATATAATTTGCCCTAAATGATAATAACTGTGCTCGATAACGCCTTCAATGTTTCTTAAATAGCTTCCATACTTTTTGTTCACAAAAGGTTTGTCAAAAGTGCTATCATCCATTTGTTCAACTTTGGTTGCAAACTTTTCAGAATTATTCAGAAAATGGGTAACTAATTTATTCCAATCTGATTCTGACTTTTTTTGTGGAACGTCAAAACTGAATTTGTCGCTGATTTCGAGTCTCCCGTTTTCAAAAGCGTTCAGCAATCCTTCTAAATAGTAGTTTACGTGATAGGTTAAACCTGCAATAGTATTTAAGTTATCCACTTTTTGAACTGCCTTCTGCCAACTAATACTTAATATTTGTTCCTTATAATTTGTATTAGCAATCCAATGTCCATTAAGCAACACTTCACGGATTCGGCTTGATATAGTCAAACTTCTTGTCATTGTCATTAGCAATTTAAATGTTCTGTTGCAGCAAGGTTTTGACACGTTGCGCCAAAACACAAATTTATGTTATAAGCTGGCACTATTTTGCTTTTTCAAAAAAACTTATCACTACTTTCTGAATTTATCTCTAACTCTCAAACCCAGTAAACAACGATGCCTATGCGCATTTATCATCCAGGAATATTAATGTAAAAAACATACGCTCATCAATTATAATAAAAAAAGCACAAGCCGAAACTTGTGCTTTTTAATAAATTGAAAATTCATCATGCTAACAGGTGAACACTTTCTTTTATTTCTTCCAGCAATTTTTTATTAAATGCTTCCAGGTCTTTCGGGCTTCTGCTCGTAATAAGATTGTGATCAACTACCACTTCTTTATCGAGCCATTCGGCTCCTGCATTTTTGATATCTGTTTGTAAGGATGGGTAAGAAGTCATTTTTCTTCCTTGCAGCAAACCGGTCTCAATTAATAATTGCGGGCCGTGGCAGATAGCAGCAACGGGTTTCCCTGATTGCAAAAAATCTTTTGCAAAGTTGACATATTCTTTTTGAATTCGCATTTTGTCGGGATTTATAACGCCCCCGGGGATCACCAGTGCATCATAATCATCGGGATCAGCATCAGATAATTTTACATCTACTGGTAAAGTGATGGACCAATGATCAGAGTTCCACGCTTTTACTCTTCCTTTTTCAGAAGAAATAATTTCCACTTTAAAACCTGCTTTTTCCATTGCTTTTTTTGGACTGGTCAATTCTATTTCTTCAAAGCCATTTTCAGTAAGAATTGCAACTTTTTTTTGATTGTTGTCTTTCATGATTAAAAAATTTTTAAGATTAATAATGGTTTAAATGAAAACAAGAAACATGCTGCAATCGAAATATGCACGTTAATTTTTTTTCTGTTATGGCAACAAATTTTTATATCAAAACAGGAATATTTAATAACTGCTGAACTACTGTGAGTAAGAGATTTTTTTTAATTAGATTCTTTCAACTTTTGTAATTAGTATAACAAATACAGGATGCATTCTATATAAAAAAATTGCCGCTACCAACAATAGGATGGCCCTGATATCGGGCAATTTGTTGAAAAATTTGCATGCCTAAATCCCAACATTAGTGTGGGTTTGTGGTTAGTGGATTAGCTTGTACTATAATCAAAAAATAGGTTTGTATTTTCACTTTCATATAAATAGCTGACGCTTCAACAAAGAGGATATAGTCCGTAAATTAGAAATCGTCCGCTTCCTGTAATGTGGAATATTTAATGCTGGTAATAAGCAGGGATTTGTAAATTTACTTATGAGCCGCAAATATAAATTCCACGATTAGGATAATACCGATGGCTATCGGAAATATTTTATTTCCTTTGCTAAAAAGATTCATTAAATGGAACTTTAGTTGGTGATATGTAATGGCATAAGTGGAATGAACTTTTAATGATAAATCTGATAGCGTTCACAAACACCATGTAAATAAATTTGAAATTTATGAAAACAGACATTTTTGAAAAGGTTGACAAATACATTAGCAATCTGCTTGCAAGGGAAGACAAAGCTTTAAATGACACTATTAAATCACTTGATAGTGAGGGGTTGCCACAAATAAGTGTTTCGGCAAATCAAGGAAAGTTTTTACAAGTTATGGCGATAGTCTGTAATGCAACAAAAATTTTAGAATTGGGAACTTTAGGAGGTTACAGCACCATTTGGCTTGCAAGGATGTTGCCGGAAAATGGAAAAATTATTACAATGGAGTTTGACAAACATCATGCGAATGTTGCCAAAAAAAATATTGACAATGCAGGGCTTACGAAAAAAGTTGACTTACGGATTGGAAAGGCGTTAGATATTTTACCTAAGATTATTGCAAACAAGGAAGGTCCATTTGATATGATTTTTATTGATGCGGACAAACCTCCCTATGCCGAATATTTCGAATACGCCCTTTCACTTTCACGGCCTGGCACGCTTATTATTTGCGACAATGTAATCAGAGATGGGAAAGTTTTAGATAACAAAAGCACAGATGAAGAGGTGCGCGGTGTGCAGCGTTTAAATAAGATGCTCAGTAATAATAAAAAAGTTACTGCGACAATCTTACAAACAGTTGGAGTGAAAGAATATGATGGGATGGCTATAGCAGTTGTGAACAGAATTGAAGCCTGATGAAATTAAAAATTATGTTGACCAATTTTTTGAATGGTAAACAAGCAATGCTATTAATAAGAAGCGAACTGTAAATTAATTTTATAAGCCGCAAACATAAATTCTACGATCAGGATAATCCCATTGGCTATCGTGAATATTTTTTCTTTGCTAAAAGAATTTATTAAGTGGAACTTTATTTGATAATAATTAATGTATGAGCGAACCCTGCATCAATTAGCTGCTTTGTTGAACATTGGGGTATCAAACTTTCGCATTCAGCCCCTAAGAATGTCGCGTTCACACTGCCATGGCATCGGAAGTTATTACGAGATTTGTAGCTAATAACCTAATAACGATGAGAAAATTAGTTTTAGGAATGACCGTTACTGCTGACGGTTTTGTATTCGGACCCAATCATGAACCTGACTGGTTCATGTGTAGAAGGGACAAATCAGTAAAAGACCGGAACCGCTCAGAAAATTTCTCTGTACGCTTCAACGAGGGTAAATGCTGCTAATCCTGCATAGTTTGGAAAACATTTTTAAAGAACAAAGCATAAAAGGAGGTGAGAAAATATGAGAAAAATAATCGTTTTATCATTTGTTTCATTAGACGGAGTAATGCAAGCGCCAGGTGGTCCCGATGAAGATAAATCAGGCGGTTTTAAATATGGTGGTTGGACTGCATCCTATGTTGACGAAGTCTCTGGTAAGGTTATGAAAAAACAGATGGAACCTGCAGATCTTCTTTTAGGTAGGAAAACATTTGAGATTTTTGCCAACTACTGGCCTGAACATGCAGACTATTGGCCAGGAATCAATGAGGTCACAAAATACGTGGTATCCAGGACTATGAAAAAATCAGACCCTATCGGATGGAAAAACTCAGTTTTGCTTAAAAGCGTGGCTGATATCAAAAAGCTCAAAAACCAGTCTGCCGGCAGACAAGGTTCAAAAGGTTCTGAGCTAAAAGTCTGGGGCAGTGGTGAACTCATCCAGGCACTACTTAAAAATGATTTAGTGGATGAACTGTGTCTCAAAATTTACCCGTTGACTCTTGGTAAAGGAAAAAAGTTGTTTGCCAGTGGCACGATTCCGGCGGCATTTACATTGATAGAGAGTATTGCTACACCGGGCGGAGTTATTGCTGCCAATTACAAACGGGCCGGAAAGATAAAGACAGGTACTATGGGTGCTTAAAGAGAAATAAATGCGATAGCATCAATTCAAACAGGTGGAAACAAGCTTTCTCTATAAAAAAATAAAATGAGAAAAATAATAGCAGCAATCAATATGACACTCGACGGGTATTGCGACCATACCGCTATGATTGCAGATGATGAATTACATCAACATTACAATGAGCTTTTAAGGAACGCAGGCACCATAATATACGGAAGGATAACCTACCAACTAATGGAAAGTTATTGGCCAACTGTGGTAAAAAATCCTACAGGTAACAAACCAACGGATGAATTTGCAGTTTTAATAGACAACATTCCCAAAATTGTTTTTTCCCACACGCTGAAAAACGTTGAATGGAAAAATGTAAAGTTGGCAAAAAGGAGCATTGAAGAAGAAGTTTTAGAACTCAGGCAATTCCGCAATGGCGAGAGTAAAGACATTTTAGTTGGCAGCCGGAGTTTAATTGTAACCTTACTGAATCTTAATTTAATTGATGAATTCCAAATCTGTGTTCAGCCAATTATATTAGGAAAAGGTTTAGCATTATTAAAAAACATAACCAATAGAATTGATCTTAAACTCTTAAAAATAAAAACTTTTAGCTCCGGGTCAATAACGCTTTACTATGAGCCGGTAAAAAAATGAATGATAGCATGAAACGATAATTCAACAAACCGGGGAAAGACTCATCAATTATTTATTACAATTTAAAAATCAATAAACATGAAAATTATTAAACACTTTGTTCAATTCATCCTGGTATGGATGATTGTATGTTCATCTGAAAGTTTTGCACAACAAACGAATGATTGGCAGCTTGAAAAAATGCCTCCTGCTTTAGAAACGGATTATGCTTTAAGCGCGTTGCCTCCCCATCTTCGTGCCGGTGCAACTGTTTACTTGCTCGACCCTACAAAAGGATATTATATGGCACGAAAAGGAACTAATGGTTTCTCTGCTTTTGTAGAGCGCACCGATTGGTCAAGAGGAGAATTTTTGCCGGATATGTATGCTCCCGAGGGTTTTGATGCAATAGGTTCCAAAACACTAATGCCGATTTTTTTTGAAATAGCTGCCATGAGAGCCTCTGGAAAATATACTGCCAAAGAGATAAGGGAGATTGTTGTAAAAAGAGTGAAAAAAGGGATTTATAAAGCCCCGCCGGGTGCCGGTATTTGTTATATGTTGTCACCATTATTGCGCACAAATAATGGAGAAGGGGTTGAGAACGCGGTGATGCCTCATTATATGTTTTATGCTCCATACCTCGATAATGCTGAAATTGGTGGTGGATGGATAGAGGGCGGTCATCAGCCTTTTATTATAAGCACCGGAGATGCGCTGGACCAGGCTCATTCTATTTTTAATTATATCGGTATTGCTGCCGGAGAAACCGAAAAAGCAAAAATCGTAGAAGATAATAAAGAATTATTGGCAAGGTTAGCAGCTTACAAACCATATCTCAAGGTTGATTTAAATGATAGCATGAATCATAATGAATAATAGTTTACTAATAACAGTTGTTTTTATGAAATAGCTTCTTTTAGCTTTTAGCTTTTAGCCTTTAGCTTTCCAACTATTATTTCCCATGTACTTATCGGGAATATATTGATCTCCTAATTCAATTTTAGAGATAGAAGAATACAATTGTGGAATATGGAACGTTTTTTCTTTATCTCCTTCTTTCCAAACTTCAGCAGTATATTTTTTTATCAATTTTTTCCCATCTTTCAAAAAGATATTCAGAACAACAGGCAATGGCAATCCGCCTTTATTTTCAATAATAATTTTGGTGCCATTACCTTTTTTTTCAACCTCTTTGATGGCCAAATCAGGATAGGCCCATCCGAAAAACCATTTCTGCCAAAACCAATCTAAATTTTTTCCACTGCCGTCATTAATACTATAAAAGAAATCATAAGGATCGGGATGCTTGCCGTGCCAGTCGTTCATGTAATGATGAAGCGCTTTGAAATATAATTTATCGCCCAGCAAATCCTGTAACACATAATAGCACAAACCTGCTTTTCCATAAGAATTGGCAAGATATGCCGCGCCGCTGTATAGTTTGGTATTGGTGATCAAGGGTACATAATTATCTGTTCCGGATATCTTTTCGTACCGTACTTTACTGAAAATACCCTCATCTTCCGGCTCACCCATTTTTGGGGAAATTACTGATTCGCCAATCGTAGCCCATCCTTCATCCATCCATGCACATTGTGTTTCGTTGGTTCCCATAAAAAATGGAAAATAAGAATGGAAAATTTCATGCGTGGTTAATTGAACAGCATCTTCGTGTGTACGTGTAGGGTTATCATTTACCATCATCGGGTATTCCATTTGATCGGTGCCATCAAACACAGTTATATGGTTGAATGGGAAAGGATATTTCGGATAAAAATAACTGGTATAATATACAGTCTGATGCGTCTGGTTGGCCACGTCAAAATAATCAAGGTGGATTTTATTATAAGCCGCTTCCGCCAATGTTCTTCGGCCTGTAGAAGAATCTACCACTACCGAACTTACGTCCCATAAATAATGGTCGCTCAATGCAAAAGCAAAATCAGTTACATTAGTGGCAGAAAATTTCCAGATACCCGTGGCGTCATTTTTTAAAACATCCTTTTTGTTATAATCTGAAGAATCAATTACATGAATAATTTTTGTAGAAACAGATGCCTCTTTCATTTTTTCTAAAATATTATTTGAGAAATTATCCTGTGAATTCTCTCTGTCGCCGGTAGCCCACACCACATAATTTTCAGGAACAGAGATCTGCACATTAAAATTTCCGAAGTCATTATAAAATTCCTGTTCCCCATTGTAGCTCCAGGTATCCCAGCCATCTATATCATCATACACTGCAACGCGCGGGAAAAAATAGGCGATGAAGTAAGAAGTGCTGTCCACCATTCCCGTGCGCACGGGAGAACCAGTATTCACTTTATAATGCCAGGCAATTTCAAACTTTGTTTTTGAATGCGGCAAAACCGGCGAAGACGGCCTGATATAAAGGAGTATGTTTCTATGATAAGCTTTCTGCCGGTCATGGAAATCTGATATCATTTCATCACCAATTTTAAACGATTCAATCTGTACGCCATCGCCTAAATCCTTTTCTGCAATATGGCTTAATCTTTCTACTCCCTTTTTATATAAATCAGGGTAAAGCCTTATAATGATTTGTTTCAAAGTATCCGGGCTGTTATTTTCATAATTGATGGTTTCGCTTCCATGAAGCAATTGGGTAGCAGGATCGAAACTTACATTTATTTGATAATTGGCCCTGTTTTGCCAGTAATTTTTCCCGGGCTTTCCGGTGGGCGAACGTGTTTCATTTTTATAGGCGTTTTGAATTTTGGTGTTTGTAAATAATTGTTGAGCGAAAGAAGTATTTATAAAAAAAAAGAAAAATGAAATGGAAAAAGAGATCGGCTTTTTCATAATAAAATAATTAAATTTTAAAGGAAGTTCTATACAACAATATTATTATCTTTCTGCCATAGTATCGAAGTTTTTTAAATTGTTATCTATGCCCACCTAAGTTGTAAAATTTGGGAATACCAGAACTAACAAATAGATAGCGGGCATGACGGCAACACATAGGGTGAAGCATTTGTGCCAAAAAAGGGATTTGTATATTTACTAATGAGCCAGTAATATAAATTCCACGATCAGGATAATTCCGATGGCTATCGGGATTATTTTATTTCCTTTGCTAAAAGAATTAATGAAGTTGAACTTTAGTTGATAATAATTAATACCACAGCATATAATTGCCGCAAAAGGGAATACTACTGTTATAATTGTTTAAAAGAAATTATTTATGCAAAATATGAAATATACTCCCGAAGATGGTTTTCCGTATTATTTTGACTTTGTAAAAGACATGGATTATAAGTCGCTTTTTACTTCATCATCAACTTTAAAATTTCTAAATTCAATCACAGAGGGAAAAGCTAAATACCGTTATGCACCTAACAAGTGGAGCATTAAGCAAATGATCGGTCACATTACAGACCACGAAAGAATAAAAATATACCGGGCATTTTTAATGAGTAGAAATGAGTCGGTACAATTATGGGGCTATGACCAGAACTTTTTAGTTGACAATAGTCATTTTGAAGAGTTAACTTTTCAGAAATTAGTAACTGACTTTGCAAATGTAAGACAGGCGTCAGGTAGCTTTGTTGATACCTTGTCTAAGAGTCAATTGGAAATAAAGGGTTGGCTGGCCGTTATGAAATTACCCTTGAATATTTTCTTAAATCTATTGTTGGACATGAGATGCACCATATAGCTATAATAAAAGAAAGGTATCTTTAAATTTGAATTGTGACAGCCTTCAATCGCTTCGAACACTAGCAGTAACGCTATGCCGACGACGAAAACCTGAACAATGAATAAAAGTAATATACAACTGATTAAATTAAATCAGACCTATTTGAAATCGCAAATGAAACAACTCACTAAAATCGGTCGCTTTCTTTATGGTATCGGCATGATTGCTTTGGGAATACATCAACTTATTATCAAAGATTTTCGTTCAGAAATTTTACCTCCGTTTCCTGTATGGGCTCATAAATATATTGTATTCCCAATCCTCACAGGCGTAGCTTTAATCTTAACAGGCATTATTATTTCCGGGTTGATTAAGATTAAACCTGTTAGAGCAAAAAAAATATGCCTTTATTTAGGATTCTGTTTTTTGGTACTTATCATTGCATGTCATCTGCCATATATTCTAATCTTTAGTCCTGATAAGGCTTCTCGTTTGGATGTTTGGTTTGGTGCTGGTGAAGAATTAGCATACTGTGGTGGTGCATTTGTAATGGCAGGTTCATTTTCGGAGAACAGTTTTAGTGGTGACGGAAAGAATTCCTTTGAATTATTGTTAGAAAAACTCATTCCAATTGGGAGAATTTTTTATTCCATTCTCATCCTATTGTTTGGATGCACTCATTTTGTACTTACTGATTTTGTTTCTACAATGGTACCAAAATGGATGGGAGCGCCAATATTTTGGACTTATTTTGCAGGATCGGCGCTCATTGGTTCATCTTTGGCAATTATTTTTAAAATATGGATAAAGCCAATAGCATTACTTCTATCAATCATGCTCTTTCTTTTTTTTATTTTTTTCCATGTGCCTGATGCCATTGCCAATCCTTATGTATCTGGCGGAACTGAAATTGTTCGTGCCTTTGTTGCGTTGCTTTTCTGTGGTATTGCATTAGTCATCGCATCAACCAATGATCCCGGGCGTAATTATAATTATTAAAACATATGACGGGAATAATTCATTTTGAAACATTTTTACTGACAGGTATTTTATTGAATCTGACTCCGGGAAATGACACAATTTTTATTTTGTCCAAAAGCATAGCACAAGGTAAGAAGGCAGGAATGATATCTGCATTAGGTATCGGAACAGGATGCATAGGCCATACTTTATTTGCCGCATTCGGACTCTCACTGATTATCGCTAAATCAATTCTACTTTTTAATATTATAAGATATATAGGTGCAGCTTACTTGCTTTATATTGGCTTTAAAATGCTAACAAACAAATCAATATTCGCGACTGAAAGTCAATTTAAAAAGGCCTCTGTAAACTACTGGATAATTTACCGGGATGCTGCGTTTACAAATATTTTAAATCCCAAAGTAGCTTTATTTTTTATTGCCTTTCTACCACAATTCGTTGATCCTAATTTTAAAAATACTGTTTTACCTTTTTTATTATTGGGAACAACATTTATTACGACAGGAACTATTTGGTGCTTTGTTTTAGCATTTTTTGCTTCGACTTTGTTTGCTAAATTTAAAAAGAATAAAACACTTGCTTCCTATATAAACAAGTTATGTGGAATTGTTTTAATTATGCTCGCAATAAAAGTGGCATTGACAGAAAAAAAATAAACCGCGCTGGTGCAAGGTTGTAGTCTGTAAAATAGCGAAAGTATAAGATTGTGCTGTTAATAAAAGAGACTTGTTTATTTGCTTTTGAGCCGTAAATATAAATTCTATACACCTCATAATTCAATCTTAATTTATTTATCGTGTCTCTTTTTTACAACATCCTGGTAAGCGCTGCTCAAAGCATCTAAAACAGTGCAATGGTCTGTTTTTTTGAGTTCAAAAGTAGTCCAGCCAAGTGGGCCCCATTTATTAGGTGCAGGATAAATGGCCTTATTTAAAGCACAAAACAATTCCTGTTCAGGTATGGGTAATACAATATTTGCGGACTCACTTTCTTCGTGCAACGTGGCAATTATTCTTCTTCCTTCCACTTTAAAAGCGGTTCTGTCAAAATGAGGATGGACTTGAATTCCCTGGAAGGATAAAACCATTTCTTTAAATTCTTCTAAGCTCATATAGGTATTTATATTTTGGAAAGGGCATAAATTTAGTAATATAATAAACACATACTAAATAGTTAGACGCTAAATGAATGCAAAAGTCTGCTCCAGGGAACCAAAAAAGATCATCTTTTTCTATTTACCTTCATCTTTCGTTATGGAAGAGTTTTATAAAATACCAGCCCATCTTAGTCTGCTTCTGGCTTCAGCTAAGCCATGCTGGCGATAAAATACTTAAAGTAACAGGAGAGAAATTATGAACAAGGATAACAAACAAAACTCAACAAAATACCGGTATCACCATTTGGGAATTCCAACTGACATAATTAGACCGAATGAAAGATATAGTGAGGATTTTAAAATGTACACCTCAGACAATGATGGAGATTTTAGAATTCAGTTCCACAGATTTGAAAAAGATAGACCGTTACATCCTATTATAAAAAACAATCCGCACATTGCATTGCAGGTTGCCAATTTAGAAGAGGAAATTAAAGGACGGGAAGTTTTTTTAGGCGCTTAAGCAAAAAAAACTGAAAACAAATTGTCACTTTTTTCAGCAAGCTATTTTGATGCCGTAGAGGTTTGATATGTTTTGTATTTGCCTTCGGGCATTGAGAAAATGTAACTCTATAACATTCAGTTCCTTGT
>DATKQQ010000067.1:0-55287 GCA_035532615.1 Hanamia sp. | reverse complement strand
ATGGTGTTAGAATTACTTCGTCTGATATGGTTTTTCCTATTTCTTCTCCATACACATTGGCTACCCGCCATACCTGTGTAGCACTTACTTCTATATTGATATATTTCTCCAGTACTTCATTACAGTTCTCATAGCTGTCTGCCTGGGCCGAATACACCATGAGTTCTTGTAGTTTGGGCGATATCTGGAACCCATTTCTACCCGTACTAAAAGGATGAGAGTTATTTATGGTTACATAACCCAAAGTTGTGAGGTTTTTTTTTACGCTTGTCATTTTCAAGCGTACTGATATTCTTTTCTAAAACCTCCCTTCCTAAGTCCTGCCAAATCTTTAAAAACTCTGTTTCGTAATCATAAAAATCGGTAATGAGATTAAGCCGATCAAGTTCGTTATATCGTCTTTCGGCTGCTTCCAGGTATTCTTGCTTATTCATAATTTAATGGGTTTAGTTCCGTAAATTTAAAAACTAAATTTCTATGTAAAGCGAAAATTTGAAATGCACCCGGCTTTTTTTATTTTTCTACTATTAAAAATGATAGTAAAACAAATGATATATCCGTATAAATATTAAAATTCCCATCAGCTATTTCTTTTCATTTCAATATTTATTTTTTCATTCAGAGCGCTGAATAATTTTTTATAAAATTCCTTTAAGAGAAGATAGTTTTTGGCCGGGTAGTAAGTCTTCTTAAAATTAAGGGTAATCCTAAACTTCAAAGCACTGATGTCTATACTTGATTCCCTGCTCATAACAATACTGGAATCGGGCATAGATATTTTGATATTTTCTGGAAGTTCAAATTGATAATTATCAGGAATAGATATTTTCCCTTCAATAATATAGGATTGTTTATAATCAAAATTGATATCCGTTTCTCTTTGATCTGCAAGAAATGGATTTTTAGTAAATCCCTGAAAAAGATTAAGTGTAAAATATTCTTTATACCCCGAATATTTTATCGGCATTCCGAAATCAAACATTTGTTGCAAAGGCAATGAATCAATCTGTTCATCAGCAATTTTCATTGAATCTATTTTCAAAGTGCTATCGGTATGAGCATAATAATCTTTTAATGAACTTGAGTCTGTTTCCCATATTTTTACAAACTTATTCCTGGCATAATCATAACTGTTAATGATAGCATTACCGGTGATGGAATCATGAGGCTTTATAGTTGCAAAGATGGAAACCTTATTAGTAAAGCTTTCTATTTTATCAGATAGTAAAATCCAACCCCCGTTGGTAAGATCAACAATATAAGCATCATTGTTTAATACATAAGAGGGCACGAGGTAAGCAGGATTGTATTTATCAGCCGCATTCAATATATATCTTTTATCGTCTATCATTACACATGCCATCATCACATTGAACTGTTCAAGGTCGGTATTACCTTTGATTACTGTGCCATTATCTTTAGTGCTTGCAATTAGTGGGAAAGCTTTGATTCCTTCATTCCTCAAAAGGTCTATCAAAATAAAATTGATATCAGCAGTGTTTCCTGTTTTTTTATCCCAGGCATTTTTTACCCCCATTGATGCATAAATTCCTTCTTCTCCATTCCATTTCATAGTTTTTCTTACATAATCATAAATCGTTGTCATTTTTTTATAATTATCTGAAATATTATTTATTGTTTCATTTAGGTTTTTTGTATGTGGGATACGTTTTGTTAATTGCCCTCCAAAATCCTCATTAACCAGTAATGCTTTGGTAAGATTGTCCCAGGTTATATTTAGCAGTTCTTTTTGGCCATCACCATATTGAATTCGCTTTAATTTAAATGACATCTTTTGTAAATAATCTTTTTCAGCTCCCATGTAAGGCTCCTTTTTAAATGCGGGAATATCCTTTAAAATAAAAGATTTATCTGAGGTTGTATAAGCAAGATGAGAGCCTCTAAAAGAAGCGTTTTTACCCACTAAATCATTTTCTTGTTCTACATTCCTGTCGGTCATTAACTGTGCGTCAAATATAAACATGGAAGGGATCGAGACATTATATTCGCTGACCCTTGTAGGAATATCGCCCTGAAAATACCAATCATCAATATTCGAAATTGATTTTTTCCTTTTAGTAAATTTGTATTCAAATACACTTCCCTCTTTTACATTGGGCAATGTAAATGTTGCCTCTGAGGACAAGTTGTCTATTTTTTTTATCTTCACTGAATTCGGATCAAGTGCGCTCTTAACTATATTCCCCGAGCTATCCAAGTTGTAAGTTATTCCCGAAATATCCCTGATAGACTCGTAGTCATCCTTGCTTAAAAAACGTATTTTGATATTGGCCTCATCAAGGCCTTCTTTTTTAAAAATTTTAATTCTTATTCTTCGCTCAGTAAAAATATTGAAATTACCGTCTATAACTTTGTAATACACATTTGCATAAGACATCAGCTCGTATGCTGCAGCATCTTTATCAAATTCACATTCTTTTAGTTGGAGATCCGTTTTATCAATTTCCCCATAATTAGGTACTTCGTTTTTTGCAAAAATTACCAGGGAAGTCAATAAAAAAAGAAAAGTAAGGACTTGTTTTTTCATGTTTTTTGGTTAATAAGCAGCTACAATTATTAAAAAAAAAACACTTATGTTTACTACTTATAATTAATAAACGAATTTGTTGGCAATAAATTTTCTTTTGAGGAGAAAAAAATAAAACGGGTAAAGAAGCTCAGAAAGGTTGCATCCCCAAAAACATAAATCTATTTGCTTAAAAAGAATATTTTCCTTCAAAAATGCCTTTACTGCTTATTTTTACAAAAATGAAATTGATGAAGCAACTATTATTTTTTGGACTTTCCACCATTTTATTTACCGGATGTGAAGCACAACAGAATTATTCTTTTGAGACGCAAAAAAACGATAACACCCTTTTATGGGAGGTGAATGGTAATGGATTAAAAAAACCGAGCTTCCTTTTTGGTACATTTCATCTGCTTTGTAAAGATGATATTCATTTTAGCGATCAACTTAAAAGGGCGATGAAAGAGAGTGATGAAGTATATATGGAACTGAATTTGAGTGACCCTTCTATCATGCTTAGTGGAATGCTTTATATGAATATGAGAAATGGAGAAACCTTACAAGACCTATATACTCCGGAAGAATATAAGAGAGTAAAAAATTATTTTTCAGATACGCTAGAAATGCCTCTTATGCTGCTACAGAGAGCCAAACCTTATTTTTTGGTAGCATTGCTTTATCCCCGGATGATGAACTGCTCCAATCCAACGGGAGTGGAAGAAGAACTTGTAAAAATTGCCAAAGAAGATAAAAAAGAGTTGAAAGGTCTTGAAACGATGCAATTTCAGGCTTCGGTTTTTGATAGCATACCTTATAAATGGCAGGCAAAGGAATTATTAAATAATATTGACAGTTTTGCAGTGTATAAAAAAGAGTTTGAAACGACGCTTGGCTATTATAAAAAACAACAATTAGATTCTATAAAAACTATGATTGCCAAAAGCGAATTTGGCTCTGATAAATATAATGATCTTTTGCTAAAAAGCAGAAATGAAAATTGGGTTGGTCAGTTAAAAAAGATCATGAAAAATGAAAGTGTATTTTTGGCTGTGGGAGCGGGGCATTTAGTAGGAAATTTTGGGTTGATACACCTTTTACGAAAGGCAGGATATAAGGTGGAACCTTTGGAAAATAAGAAGGAAACCGATAAGATGCAGGTAGTGGAAAGGAGATAAAAAGAAAAAGTGAAAAGTAATAAGTTGATTATTACTTTAAAACTGTTCTAACTTACTGAAGAAAAAATCTCCTTCAATCTGTGCGTTTTCGTCGCTGTCACTTCCATGCACAGCGTTTTTGCCCACGGATGCTGCATATAATTTTCTGATAGTTCCTTCTTCGGCCTGGTTAGGATTTGTAGCGCCGATTAATTTTCTGAAATCTTCCACTGCATTATTTTTTTCAAGGATAGCCGCGGTGATAGGGCCGCTGCTCATAAAAGTAACCAGTTCATTAAAAAACGGACGTTCTTTATGAACCGCATAAAATTCTCCTGCTTTGTCAGATGAAAGAAAAGTCATTTTCATAGCCACTATGCGAAAGCCGGCTTCATTGATCATCTTTAAAATAGCACCTGTATTTCCTTTTGAAGTGGCATCGGGTTTAATCATCGTAAATGTTCTGTTGGCCATTTTTTTAATTTTGGGTGCGAAGCTAAGACTTTAATTGTTTCAGAGAAAAATTGTTCTATGATTTAAGAATTCAGAAACACAAAAAATCTTTATAAATGATATATTTACATTCCCTTAAAAATAAATTCTAATATTGCAGCAATTAAATTAATGAGAACTGTATTTGAAATATTACCAACATCTTCGTTTGACGCAGTTAATTGTACACTTTTTTGTGAAGTAAGCAACGAAGGATTTTCGTATTGCATAAAAGATGAAGTTGCCAATTCGTTTATAGGACTGGCTATTTATCATTATGACATGAGTAAATTTCCTGTAGGCCTTCCGATCGATTTGCAAATTGTTTTTCATCAAAATGAAATATTATCCCAAAAGTTTAAAAACATTTTTGTAGTTTATTCTTTCCCCCAAAGTATATTGATCCCATTTACTTTATACGACAGTGAGAAAAATTCACTTTTAATGAATTTGATGCATGGGGATTTGCATGAATATGAAACTATTCTTACTGATGTTGTGGCGGAAGAATCGGTTTATAATTGTTACCGCATTCCTAATGGGATATCTGAAGTAGTGCAAAATCAATATCCTGAAGCTGTATGCACACACCAATATTCTCTTTTATTAAAAAAAAAGGTTGAAGATAAAAATAAACTACAGGTTATATTCTATGCTCAAAAGCTAATTGTTATTTTGATTCTAAACGGAAAACATCAACTTATTCAGAGTTTTGATTATCGTACTCCGGAGGATGTTTCTTACATATTATTAAACATTTGCCACCAGTTTCAAATTAGCAGTATCAATGTTGAGATCAGTGGTTTGCTCGAAGAAAATTCTGCTTTATACAAAGAGATTTATAAATTTTTTATGGATATTGAATTCACTAAATTACCTGATGAAGCAAATTATTCTGAGGAAATAAAACAGTATCCTTCCCATTATTTCAGTTATATTTTTGCACTCAATTCATGCGTATAATTACAGGAAAATATGGAGGAAGAAAAATAAACCCACCGTCCAGAATGCCTTACACGAGGCCTACTACAGATGTTGCCAAAGAAGGACTGTTCAATATTATTGAAAATAATATTTCTATAAAAGGTATCAAAACCCTGGATATTTTTGGCGGTACCGGAAGCATCAGCTATGAACTGGCTTCGCGCGGAGCTGCAGATCTTACTATTGTGGAAAAGGATCCCAGGATGTATGAGTTCATTAAAAATAAAATCGAAGAGCTAAAAATAGAAAATTGCCGTGTACTCAAAAATGAGGTATTCCGTTTTTTAGAAAATTGTTCTGATAAGTTTGATTTTATTTTTGCAGGCCCACCCTACGCACTTAAAAGCATTGATGATCTTCCGCGGACAATCCGCACCAAAAAACTTTTGAATCAAAATGGCTGGTTTGTGCTGGAACATACGCCGGCCAATAATTATGAAAATGAATTATTATTTAAAACCTCACGCAATTACGGAACTACCGTTTTTTCTATATTTATAAATAAATAGCAATAGATGAAACCAATTTTTATTACAGGAACCGGAACCAATATCGGAAAAACTTTAGTTGCTTCCATCATTGTGGAAGCATTGCAGGCTGATTATTGGAAGCCGGTACAGGCCGGATTTGCCGACGGCACCGATTCTTTATTTATACAAAATATAATTTCTAATACACAATCAGAAATTTATCCGGAGCTCTATCGATTAAAAATGCCAGCTTCTCCGCATATAGCCGCTCCTGCAGAAAAAAAGAAAATCAAAATAAAAGATATCATGGCACATTTACCTATGACAAAAAATCAATTGGTAATTGAAGGTGCCGGAGGATTAATGGTTCCTTTGAATAAAAAAGAATTGTATTTGGACCTGATAAAAAAACTAAAAGCAAAAGTGATCATTGTCAGTAAAAATGAATTAGGAAGTATTAATCATTCTTTGCTTACAGCTTACGTTTTAAAAAAAGAAAAAATTAATGTTGCCGGCTGGATATTTACGGAAGAATATAAAAGCTATGAGAAAGAAATAGGCCTGTGGAGTAGTTACCCCGTGATAACCAGGATAAAACATTTGTCCGTAATTTCCAAAGAAATCATCAAAACAGAAGCTATAAAAATACAGCCTCTGCTGAAAACTTTTTTATGACAAAACAGGAATTAAGAAAAGTATTTAAAGAAAAGCGACAATCACTTTCTGTTCACGATATTGAAAAATTCAATGATCTCATCCTAATTCATTTTCAAAAATCTGAACTTCCTTTTATTTCCTGCGTGCATACTTACCTGGCATCATTAAAACTGGGCGAACCGGACACAACAAAAATTATAAGATTTTTGCAGTTCAAAAATCCTTTGATGAAAATAGCCATTCCAAGGGTGGATATTCTTTCGGGAAATATGCTACATTATGATTGGGAAGAGGAAGTAGAAATGATTGAAAATGTTTTTGGGATAGAAGAGCCCAAAGGCGGAAACCTGGTTTCTGAAAATGAAATTGATATGGTTATTGTTCCTTTGCTTGCCTTTGACCAAAATGGATATAGAGTAGGTTTCGGTAAAGGATATTACGATAAATTTCTCTCAAAATGCAGGCATGATGTAATCAAATTCGGATTGAGTCTTTTTAAACCTGTTGATGAAATAGAGGATATTAATCCGTTTGATATACCTTTAAATTATTGTGCTACACCACAAAAATTGTATATTTTTTAATGGGTTGAAAAAATGAAAGGTTTGTTTTCGCTTATCAAAAATGGGATCTTAAATGCTCAATAAATTTCGTTACTTTTTATTTCCATTTTCATTAGTTTATGGCGCCGTCGTTGGGTTACGAAATAAACTCTTTGACAAAAAGATATTACGCTCAGCCACTTTTGATTTTCCGCTTATTTGTATCGGAAACCTTTCAATGGGCGGTACCGGAAAAACCCCGATGGTAGAGTATATAATCCGGATTCTAACCAATACCTTTAAAGTTGCTACTCTTAGCCGTGGATATAAAAGAAAAACGAAAGGTTTTATAATGGCTTCTGAAAGTACCACTGCCGCCGATATTGGCGATGAACCCATGCAGATTCACAAAAAATTTCCGAATATAACGGTATGCGTAGCCGAAGAAAGGGTAATTGGTATTCCCAGGTTGCTTGACGAAAAACCCGGAACAGAAGTTATTATCCTTGATGATGCATTTCAGCACAGGGAAATTAAAGCCGGACTTAATATTTTATTGACTGAATGTAATAATCTTTATTCTAATGATTTTTTATTGCCTTCGGGAAATTTAAGAGATAATAAAAATAGTAGCAAACGAGCTGATATTATTATAGTTACAAAATGTGATTCTAATCTTACTGAAGGAATAAAAGAAAAGCTGATAAAGGAATTAAAACCTGAACTATATCAGGAAATTTATTTTACAAGTATTAAATATGACCTTCCCCAACATTTATTTACTGGTGAAAAAATTGTTTTGGACTATGGCTGCGATGTGCTTTTAATTTGTGGAATCGCCAATCCCCGGCCAATCATGAAATTTCTGGATACTAAAGTTTCTTCCTATGAATTTTTGAAATTTAAGGATCATCATATTTTTAAAGTCAATGATCTTAAAGAAATAAAAGATAGGTTTTCAAAAATAAAAAATGAGAAAAAAATTATACTTGCAACTGAGAAAGATGCGGTAAGACTTACCAAATTTGAAAAAGAACTTGCGCATTTCCCAATTTATATTTTACCAATGTCGCATTATTTTCTGTTTGATCAGGAAACTCTTTTTGAAAAAAAAATTCAGCGATTTATCAGTTCGTTTGAAAAAGGAGAGGGTTTCAACAATTAAATTCATTGTTGAAAATGCTGGGGTTATGTTTTATTTAGTTATGTACGCAAGTAAAGAAATTTGTGTAACCGGGGAAATTAAAGGGTTTAAAAGAAAGCCTTAATGATAAAAAACCGAACCTACTAATCATTCAACCCCTTTCCATTGAGTATTTGCTTCATATATTTTTCAATCCTTGACTCTCGGGTTTTGGATTGTTTGGGTTGAGAAAAATAAAGAAGGTAAGCTCTTTGTCGTCCCGGTGTCAATCCTTTAAAAGCTTTTTTCAAAGCTGGTTTTTCATCTAATTTTATTTGAAATTCTTCAGGAATGGAATATTCTGTAGTCTTTTTTAAATTCACTTTTAAACCGGCTTTTTCCACCTCGATTGCCTCATAAATGTAGGCTTTCAGGATGGGCGCCATCTTAACTATTTCCCGAACATTCGTAAAGCGGATCTGCCGCGCCGCCTGCACATTTTTGGTTTGTTGGATTAAAATATGATTCTCATCCTTTAAAAGAGAGCCTTTGAAAAACAAGAAGGCACAGTATTCTTTAAATACGTGAATTAAAACAATGTTACTCTTTTGAAATATGTAGCAAGGATTGCTCCATTTTAATTCTTCAGTGAGTCCGCAACTAAGAACAATAGTCCTCATTTGTTCCAGTTCTTTCTGCCATTTTTCTGTTTTATTAAAGTACCAATCAACCTTTGGATTCATATTATTCATAGTTTCCTATTTTATTTTACACTTTATTAATTCAACTTGCAAATAAAATTATAAAAATTATACTCTTAACGATCCGCGGAAACCTCTTGCGGCGTAATAGGATTCTGCACCATTATGATAGGTAAAGACTGTGTCGAAACGACGATCACAAAAAAGCGCACCGCCAAGTTTTCTAATTTTTGCCGGCGTTTTTATCCAGTTGGATGTTTTCAAATCGAAATCACCCAGTTTCTGCAAACCCCGGTATTCTTCCTCTGTTAGAAGCTCAATGCCCATTACGGCTGCCATATCCACTGCGCTACCCCTCGGTTTATTTTCTTTTCTTGAAGCAAGCGCTTCGGGGTCGTAACATAAATTTCTACGCTCCCTGGGACTTTCCGCCGAACAATCATAAAAAAGGTAGTTTCCCGTTTTTTTGTCTTGACCTACAACGTCCGGCTCACCGCCGGTCCATTCCATCTCATTAAGCGACCAAAGTTTTTCATTGCTCATTTCTAATTTTGCATGCACTTTAGCCCATTCAATAGCTTTATGACGATTCCTGTTTTTTTCAAAACGGGTTTTCAATGTGCTGAGAAGTTCTTCAACTTGTTTTGGTAGCAACTTATAATTCATTCTTTTCATTTATTAAAACTAAATGAAATAATTCGTCTGTCTGCAGGTCTGAAGTACCAGGATATTACCGTCAGAATTAGTAAGAGCAATGAAGGCCATATTTCATTCACGGAATCACCCAATGCAATGTGTGAAAACATAGCTCCAGTCATTATAAAAAAGAAACCAGCATAAGCCCATTCTTTTAGTAAAGCAAATTTAGGAACAAGCACTGCTATTACACCTAAAATTTTCCAGATACCGAGTATAGTCAGAAGATAGATAGGGTAGCCCAAATGGTTGATCATTTCTACTCCACCTTGTCCCGCTTTCGCTTTAAGCAATTGTACAAGTCCGGTGGATACCATGCCTAATGCAAGCCAGAGTGTAGCAATCCAATAAATGATTTTATTTATTTTTTTCATGACCTGTTATTTTAATTTGCTTACAATATCTTGCAGCCGGTTATGTGCCATGTTGATACCTTGGGCAAACGGCAACTTCAACACCTGATCTCTTTGTGCGGTGGATTCATAAATTACATGCATTTTGAGTTGGCTGGTATCGGCTGTTAACCGTTCGAATTCATAAACCTCAAGCTGAACGCCAAAGGGCGTATGCTCCATTTCAAATGTGCGCGTGATTTTCCGGTTTGGATTCAATTCATGAATTACGCCGCTGGCCTGGAATGCGACATTTCCTTTAGGATCTTTTGTTTCAATTTGATAACTGCCATGTTTTTTACTTTCAAGTTTCAGCACTTTCGTTCCCATCCATCGTTCTATAATTTCAGGTTCTATGTACGCTCTGAAAAGTAACTCCACCGGCAAATCAAATTCCCTTGTGATCATTAAATCCTGTTTGCCGTCTTCGGCATTGATTTTTGTTTTTGGTTCCATAATGTTTTTGTCTTTCATTAACCTTGCACAATTCCGATAATGTTATTATCCTTGTCTTTTACACTGGCAACTAATCTTCCACCTCCCACATTTTTTATATCCTGGATGATCGTTGCGCCACCGTCAACAAGAATTTGTAAACTTTCTTTAATATCGTCGACATGAAAAAATGCCGCCACTCCTCCTTCAGGATTGCCAGGTACCAAGCCGATATCCTGGTCGTCAACCTTAAATCCAACATAATAAGGCTGCTCCGCATAGGGCTCAGTCCCTAAAAATTTCCGAAATAACGCTGTTGCTTCCTTTAAGTCTTTAACAGGATAAAGAACAGTTTTGATACCCTTATTCATATATTTTTATTTTATTGTCCTACTCTTTTGGATTTTCGGTGTCTCCCGTTTTTTTGTTGTGGTTGCTGCTCCACGATATTGGGGTTTGTTATTCTATTTTTTGGGTTTATATTTTTTCATTATTGTTTCTAATTTATTAAATCTCTCATCCCACATTTTGCGGAATGGCTCAATAAAGTCGGCTACCTCTTTCATTTTTTTTGCATTGATGTAATAATAAATTTCCCTTCCGGTTTGTTCTTGTTCCAGTAATTCGCATTCGGTAAGTATTTGAAGATGTTTTGAAACAGTGGGCCTTGCGGTACCAAAATTAGCTGCTATTGCTCCGGCAGTCATTGATTGCGAAGCAACCAACAGCAGTATGGCCCTTCTTGTTGGATCTGAAATGGCCTGGAATACATCTCGTCTTAAAATCATTATGTAGTTATTTGACTACAAATATAAGCGTAGTTATCTAACTACACAAACTTTTTTCATTTTTTTTAAAAAATATTTTTTTTTGTACTATTAGCTATAAGTCTGAATGAACCTAAAATAATTTGACAAATGCTGTACATTATTTTTTTAAAATCAAAGTATTTTCTTTAAGAAAGTTAGCCGGGAGAAATTGTCCTCTTTATGATCTGCCAATAACTTTTTAGTTTTCGTTTTTTATTTATGCGAGAGTAAGAAATGGGATACATTGTATTTTCGATTATGCATAACTGATTATTCAATCCAAAGCAGCAGTTTCAGTTCTCAATGGGTCGATGGCCCTCTCCTTCACCACCACTAAATCTCCAATCGCCAATGTAATAGGAACCAATCCAACCCGTACTATTGCTTTCTTTCCCCGAATATGGATAACCGTTCCAATCTGCCGGTTAGCTGTCATTATCACTCTATCGCCTTCTTTTACTGGTTCATTGGTTTCTATATATTTATTGTCAATTCTTTGTTGCTTCTTTTTTAAAATTTGTTTATCCGGACGGTTAAAAAGTAATGCCTGCATTGTTTTTATCAATTTGCTTTTATCTTCTGATTTTTTCCACTCCACTAAAATAGATTTTAGTTTGCGGTCCATTTCTTTGAGGTAGGCAAGTTTTTTTTCATTAATCTGATTCTGTTCTTTTAATAATTCAATTTGCTGGCGGTGTTTTTCTTTATGAATCACTTGCTGCATTTCTTTTTGCAGTTTTTCATTTTCTTTGATAAGAATATCCAGTTTCTTTTTTTCAGATTGTACCAATTGTTGATCCTGCTCGGTGCTGTTCAATAGTTTATCAAGCGAGAAATGATTTTCATCTACCAGCTTATGTGCTTTATGAATTAACCATGGCGGCAAACCGATACGTTCTGCAATAGCGAAAGTGTAAGAACTGCCGGGTTTCCCAATGATCAATTGGTAAAGTGGTTGTAATTTTTTTTCATCAAATGCCATTGCTCCGTTTACGATTCCGCTAACCTTGTTTGCCATCACTTTCAGGTTCAGGTAATGTGTGGTTACCAAGCCGAGAGAATGTTTTTTTGCAAGTTCTTCGAGTATGACTTCTGCAAAAGCGCCACCCAGGTTGGGATCGCTGCCGCTTCCAAGTTCATCAATAAAAAATAAAGTTTTCCCATTCGCATTTTCTATAAAATATTTCATATTGATCAGATGAGAAGAATAAGTGCTGAGTTCAAATTCAAGACTCTGTGTATCTCCAATATGAATCATCAATTGTTTAAAAATGCCTAATTCACTGTCATGGTCACACGAAACTAATAAACCTGCCTGCAACATCATTTGCAATAAGCCTACGGTTTTTAAAGTAACTGTTTTGCCGCCGGCATTCGGGCCGCTGATAACAAGGATCCGTGAGCTACCATCCAAAGAGATAGTTACAGGAATAGTTGGTTTTTTTATTTTTTCATTATAAATGAAAAGCAACGGATGCACCGCGTTTATTAATTTCAGCTTTGCATTTTCAGTAAGTGCCGGCATATTGCCATTGTAGCTCATAGCCAGGATTGCCTTGGCTCTAATGAAATCATATTCTCCAATTATTTCGTGGTAAGCGCTTAACAATATATGATACGCCCGCATTTTGGCAGTAAGATTTTTAAGTATCCGGTAGATTTCTTTTCTTTCCTCATTTTCTAAAGAAAGAATTTCATTATTCAAATGAGTAGTTTCCTCTGGCTCTATAAATGACGTACGCCGGCTGTCACTTTCACCATGCATAATTCCTTTTACCATTCTCTTTTGTTCTGCAAAAACCGCTAATACTTTTCGCCCGTTCATAAAACTTTCTTCAATATCTGTAAGAAAACCCTGTTTCTTTAGTTTACTAACGATGCGCTCAAAAACTCTTTTAAGTTCAGTTCTTTTTTTGTACAAGGTCATTCTAATGGCTGCAAGATTCTCTGAAGCGCTGTCTTTTACAATGCCACTTTCATCTAAAATTTCATCAATCAAAAGCAATACTGTTTTTTCAAAATAAGTTACTGAAATAATCAGGGCCAGGGAAGGGTAGGAGGCTTTGCGATCAGTATCAAACCACCTGAATATTTGCTGAATGGCGTTAGTTAATTTCTTTATTTGTAAAAATTGTTCACCCGAAAGAACTGAGGATTCTATGCTTAATAATTTTAATTCTTTGGATAGATTTAAAACTGCATCATCCGGAAAATATAAACGATTTTGAAAGATCAATTTATATTCATGTGTTTGCAATAGTTGCGGCTCAATGAATTTCTTTTGGGTATGAATACGCAATTCACTTGCCTTGTTGCGCGCATATTCCGAACGGCAATGAGTAACAAGTAACTCTTTTATTTTATCAAATTCCAATTGATGTGATGCAGATCCAGGGAAAAGTTTCATCTTTTTTTCTACCAAAATTTTTATGAGACGTAAAAGTAAGTTTTTGCTTTGATGAATTATTGTTCATTTTAATTTTGATATTAATCGATGCCATATCGGTCCCTCCATTTTAACCACCGCTCTCATTATTAAGTATTCATTATTTCTTACCTTTGAGGGTATATTTGTAAAAAAAAAATGAAATGAAAACTGACAATAAAGAAACTGAAATTGCCACCTTTGGTAATGGTTGTTTTTGGTGTACGGAAGCAGTTTTTCAGCAATTGAAAGGAGTTAAAAAGGTTTCGAGTGGCTTTAGCGGAGGGCATGTAATAAATCCTACTTATGAACAGGTATGCCGCAAAGATACCGGCCATGCAGAATGTCTTCAGATTGAATATGATCCTTCACAAATCTCTTTTGATGAATTGCTGGAAGTCTTTTGGAAAACCCATGATCCTACTACATTGAACCGACAGGGTAATGATATAGGACCCCAATACAGGAGTGTTATATTTTATCACAATGATGAGCAAAAACGAAAATCGGAAGAGTATAAGGCAGCTTTAAATAAAAGTGGTGTTTTTAATACTCCTGTTATAACCGCTATTGAGCCTTTAACCTTTTTTTACCCGGCTGAAACCTATCATTCCAATTATTATAACAATCACACTTCGCAATCATATTGCTATTATGTGATAAAACCTAAACTGGAAAAATTAAAAAAGGTTTTTGCAAATAAATTAAAATCCTTAGAAAAAGGTATGAGTGATTGATTTCAAAAATTGCGAGAATATTTAAAAGTTCCACCTGGCAGAAAGATCGCCGGAGATGTCAACCAGTGTATTCATGGTTCTGGTATCACCATATTCGGATTCATAAATCACTGAAGAAATCCTGCAAGGAAACTTTTTGCCCGTTTTTTTTATCCCTGTAATTTCTCCTTTTGCAATGCGTTTTTTATTTCGTTCATCCAAAAAACGAAGGAATGGTTTCTCATCCATTACAAATAAATCTTCATTTTCAACTTTAGACATTTCCGAATCTGAATAACCAAATAATTTACAGAATTGTTTATTAAACTTAAGAATTATCCCGTCGTGATTTTCAACATACATGGCTTGAAAAGCATTCTGAAAAAGGCCATCATATATTTCAGAAGCGGATGCATGCTTCGCTTTTTCTATAACATCAAGATCATGGGATTTAGATTCATTTGGCGGGATCACATAATTATTCTTGCGTGTGGGTAAGTAAGTAGGTTCATTCATAGCATTTGCTTTAGTTAATGATTAGGGATTATGCCATCACTTTACATACTTGCAATTATCGTGCTAAATATTTAATTTGATTTTTTAAGTTAACTAAAAAATTGACTATCAGTAAATTATATTATATAAGTTAGTTGCTTTATCCCTGAAATACCTGAAATTTCAAACGAATCTTCAATGCATTTCAAAAATCTAATTATTATTCAACTTTACTCTTCTCAATTCCAATAAATTCAGCCCGTTTGGAATGAAGTTTTTTACATAGGGCTGTACCAGCCAGATCACTTCGTCGTACCATAAAGGAACAACCGGAGCGTCTTTTATCATTACCTGATCGGCCTGCTGATATAATTTATATCTTATAGAATCGTTTTTTTCGGATAAAGACTCTTCGTATAATCTATCAAATTTTGGATTATTATATCTTGTATAATTAGGCGGCGCCGGATTTTTACTGTAAAAAACACTAAGAAAATTTTCTGCATCAGGATAATCAGCTATCCAGCTTCCGCGAAAAAATAAGGCTTCCGATTTTGCAGTTTGTTCAAGCAACAATCCCTTTTGTATTACTTCCACATTTATTTTTATCCCGATCTGCAATAATTCATTAGCTATGAAGCTGGCAAAATTTGCATAAAGAGGAACCGAAAATAATTTAAAAGGCGGCAAACCTACGCCATTAGGATATCCTGCTTCTTTCAATAACTCTAGTGCTTTTGCCTGATCATAATGGTAACCTTTCACTGCCGAGGTATCAAAAGAAGGAAAACCTTTTGGAATAAAACCGCTTGTTGCAGCGGTTCCGATAGAATTCCGAATATAAAGCATCATCTTTTTTCGATTGAATCCGTAATTAATTGCTTGTCTGATCCTGACATCTTTGAGCGGCGAATTTTTTACAAGAGGCAAACTGCTGTCGCATAAAAATCCCAGGTATTCTGTTGTAAGGGCCGGATGTTTTACCAAAACGATTTTGCCAATCCAGTCTTTTCGCAACACGCCACCTTTGGTAAGTATTTCATCTTTAAAAGAAGGATCAATTTCATTTACAAAGTCTAATCGCTTCTGTTGAAATTCGAGAAATTCTGTTGCCTTATTTTGTAGAAAAGTAATTTTGATCCCATCGAGATAAGGAAGCCTGGCGCCGGTACTGTCTTTTTCAAAATAATTGGGATTCTTTTTTAGGACCAACGCCTGGCCTTCTTCCCAGGCTACAAATTCAAAAGGGCCGGTGCCACAAGGATACCTTCTGAAATCTTTCCCATATTTTTCTACCACTTCTCTGGGTACTATTGAACAATATTGCATGCTCATCACTCCAAGAATTGGATGAAAGGGTTTTAATAATTTTAATTGAAACGTAGAATCATCAATGGCTTTGAATGGTTGTACCGTATCAACCCTTCCATTAAATATCCATGCGCCGCTGCTGGCAGTTGCCGGATCGAGAATACGTTCAAAACTATACACAACATCCCGGGCAGTCATTTTTCTTCCTTTACCATTGGGGAATGCAGGATTATCCTGGAAATAAACATCGTTGCGTAAATGAAAAGTGAAGGTGAGATTATCTGCAGAAATATCCCAGCTTTTTGCCAGTGAAGGAACCAGGTTAAGATGGTTATCTATTTGCACCAATGTATTATAAATTTGATGTACGGCCCACATTATGGACTGATTTTTGGCAAAAGCAGGATCAAGAGTAGCAATGCCGGATTGTTCGTTGTAATGGAAAATATTTTTTGCTTTTTCATGGTGCGAACAGGATGAAATACATATTAAAAATCCGGTAATTACAATAAATATTTTCTCTTTTATCAAATTTTTTAGTGATAAAGGAGATTGTTTTTTTAACTTCATCTTTGATTATAAAAAATAAATTTAGTAAATGAAAAAGATAATCTCCGTTTTTAGTTTTCTCTTTATCATTTTGAATGTTTCTTTTGCGCAACATTTTACTCATGCTGACACTCTTCGCGGCAGTAATGGCCCAGGCAGAGCCTGGTGGAATGTTACCAAATATGACCTGCATCTTACATTCGACTTTGCCGATAGCAGCATCACCGGTTATAATGCCATAAGTTATAAAGTATTGGATAAAAGACATCCTGATTTTTTTCAGATAGACCTGCAGGAACCTATGGTTATTGATTCTGTAATTTTAAAATCAGGTTTGGAAAAATATCCGCTCAATAATGAAAAACTTTCGTTTACCCGTGACGGTAATGCCTGGTTTGTTTATTTAAAAGATCAGAATCCCTTATTAAAAAAACATGATGTGAATACGATTATGCTGATGACAAATGGCAAACGAACTTCAAAAGCCAATGCAACAAATGGGGAAATTTCAACATTATTTGTTTATTATCATGGTAAACCCCGGAAAGCAAAAAACCCGCCGTGGGATGGTGGCTTTGTATGGAAAAGAGATATAGCCGGAAATCCCTGGGTAGCCGTTGCCTGTCAGGGCTTGGGCGCCAGTGTTTGGTATCCCTGTAAAGATTACCAGGGTGATGAACCCGATAGCGCCGAAATGAATTTCACGGCTCCGTCTGATTTAATTACAGTAAGCAATGGCAGATTAAGAAGTGTAAAAGTGGATGGTGATGGAAACACCACTTACGACTGGGCTGTAGTAAGTCCAATCAATAATTATGACATTACGTTTTACATAGGTAAGTACGTAACTTTTGGAAATATATATCCCGGGCTCGATGGTAATCTGACAATGGATTATTGGGTGCTCAATTATAATCTTGCCAAAGCGAAGGTGCATTTTAAAGATGCAACACGCATGATGAAGGCATTTGAATATTGGTTTGGCCCATATCCTTTTTATGCTGATGGTTATAAACTCGTAGATGCACCTTATCTCGGAATGGAACACCAGAGCGCCATTGCTTATGGGAATCATTATAAAATGGGTTATAATGGATATGATCTTTCTGGAAGCGGTTGGGGATTGAATTGGGATTTTATCATCGTGCATGAAAGTGCGCACGAATGGTTTGGAAATAATATTACTTCCAAAGATTTGGCTGATATGTGGATACATGAATCATTTGCCAATTACGCGGAAGCGCTTTTTACAGAATATTATTATGGTAAAAAAGCCGCCGATGAATATGTAATTGGTATCCGAAAAAACATTAGGAATGACAAACCAATTATAGCTCATTATGGTGTAAATGAAGAGGGGAGTGAAGATATGTATTACAAGGGTAGCAATATGATCCATACCATTCGGCAGATCATAAATAATGATGAAAAATTCAGAAGCATTTTAATCGGATTAAATAAAACATTCTATCATCAAACCGTTACTTCAAAACAAATAGAGGATTATATCAGCAAACAATCGGGTATTAATTTTTCGAAAGTATTTGACCAGTATTTACGTACTACAAAAGTTCCGGAACTGGAATATAAAACGATAAATGGAAAATTATTTTATCGCTGGGGAAATTGCGTACCTGGTTTTAATATGGCCCTGGAAATTTATGATGAAAATGGTAAATTAATTTTTATTCATCCCATTGAAAAATTTAAGGAAGTTCCCAAAAATGTGAAAGAAATAAAAGTAGATGAAAATTATTATGTTAATACAAAAGATGTAAGTCAAGAAGGTTAGTCTAACCAAGAAGGTTTTTTGGAAAAAGAAATTATTTTATAGACTCTGATGGACCTTCCTGGTTTTCCTTGCCTTTAAGAAAATTTTATAAATCAACAACTCTCTTTATTTCATTACTCTTGTAAGCAGTTTCAATAATTTTTATCACTTTTAATCCTTCTTCAGCACTTACAGGCACAGGCTTCCCGTTTCGTATGGCTTCGTAGATGCCATCGTAGTAATCTCCATAATTTCCCTGTTCCGAAGGAATATATTCTCTTATTTCCTTTCCATCTATTTCTGTATGTAACAAACCTTTCTCAGATTCAGGTTCTGTGCCCCAGTCCTTATTGCCCGGCACTTTCCCCGCCTCCAACATTTCTTCCTGGATATTTGTTTTTGCTTTAATAAAAGATCCCTTTAAACCATGAAAAATATAACCAGGTAAAGGTTCTCTAACTACATAGCTTGATTTTATCCTCACACGCTTTCTTTCATAATAAAATAATAATTCAAAATAATCATCTACTTTGGAGATAGGGCGCATGACTTGTATATCGGCAAATATTTGTTGCGGCATACCAAATAATTGCAATGCCTGGTCAATCAAATGGGAACCTAGATCATAAAGAGAACCCGTGCCCGGACCTGGATTTTCTTTGTGCGACTTTGGACCTAATACATCTTTAAATCTGTCGAAATGCATTTCTACTTCTACTAAATCGCCCAACAACTTTGCCTCGACCACTTTTTTAATGGTTTTATAATCGCTGTCGTAGCGCCTGTTTTGAAAAACAGATAATTTTTTATTTTGTTTTTTGGCAAGAGCTATTAACTCATTGCCTTCTTTAACAGTAATAGTAAAAGGCTTTTCAACAACTACATGTTTACCTGCTTCTAACACTTTTTTGGTATATTCAAAATGAGTGGTGTTAGGTGTGTTTACAATTACTAATTCCACCAAATCATCGGCCAGCATCTCTTCCAGTGTTCTGTAAGTTTTTACATTGGGATATTTTTCCCGGGCAAGATTTTTGGATCTTTCCCATACACCGTAGAAATTGAATCCGGGATCCATGCTTATAAATGGTGCATGAAAAACTCTTCCACTCAATCCGAAAGAACATATTGCTGTATTAATGGGTTGCATGTATTTTAATTTAATTGGCTTCTTTTGGTTAATAAAAAATATTTTTTATTTGAATTCAATTTTAAATCCAACAACAGGAACTTCTTCAACAGGTATTTTAAAATTGTTTTTGATTACTAAAGCATTTGCTTCCTGCTTCCAGTGTAGTTTTGCATTGCTTCCGAGCATGGTAACTGATGCTATTTTCTTTTCTGAAATCTTTGAATCTTTACCCAAAGATTTTATTTTTATGTCTGTTCTAGGTGTGCCAAGGCAAAAGGCAAAAAGCGTATCTCCTTTGGAGGTGAAACGAATATCCTGAGCAGTGTATTTTAATTTATCTTCATTAAAACTTCCACTTTTTACAACAGATTCTGCTGAAGGCTTTTCACCATAAATTTTCCAGGGGCGGCTTCCATAGATACCTTCTCCATTTTTTGAAGTCCACATTCCTATTTCATTTACTATTTTTAATACATCCGGTTCCAGATCGCCTTCGGGTGTTTGAACTATATTAATTAATAAATTTCCATTTTTACTTACAATGTCAACCAGCATCTGTATTACTTCTGTTGCACTTTTATATTTTTGCCCCGTACGATAAAACCAGTCGCCTATTGAGGTATCTGTCTGCCAGGGAAAGGGGCTAATCGAATCCTGCACTCCACGTTCCAAATCCTGAACCCACGTGCCATCAGAAGGTTCTTTGCAGGTATAAACCGCTTCTAAATTTCCCCCGTTTTCTTTGATATTATCATTATAAAAATGGGAAAGCATAGTGAGTCCATATTCTCCAAAAGGTAATTGGCTGTCGGAATAAAGAAGATCAGGATGGTAATTATCAATTAATTCTTTAATACTGAAAAACCATTCTCTTTGCCATTCTTTATTGATGCTTAACCATCCGTTATCATTAGAATCCGCTTTGGCATGATACAAATCCTGGTACATTGGATTAGCGCCATCATAAGTAATTCCTTTGTATGGACCTGTTGTATCTGCACCATGGCTAGGTTGAAACCATGTAAAACTTGCACCCAAATGTTCTGATACTCCAAACTTCAAACCTTCTTTTTTTGCTGCCGCCTGCCACATTCCAACTACATCTTTATGAGGGCCATAATTCACTGCATTCCATTTATGAATTTTTGAGTTCCAAAGAAAAAAATCATCATGATGAGAACCCATACTTACGAAATATTTTGCTCCCGCTTTTTTGTAAAGCGCCATTAGTTTATCCGGATCCCATCTCTGGGCTTTCCACAAAGGGATGATATCCTTGTATCCAAATTTAGAGGGATGGCCATAATGCGCTAAATGATATTTATAATCGGCGCTACCTTCCTGGTACATTTCCCTGGCATACCAATCACCCTGGCGAGGAACTGCCTGTGGTCCCCAGTGTGCCCAGAAACCAAATTTCGCATCGCGAAACCATTCAGGATATTTATACTGATGAAGAGATTGGATATTAGGTTTAAAAGGGCCTTCCTCTTTTTGTTCTGTTTGTGCATTTGATAAAAAATGCATACAACCAATAAGAATCAACGTTAGTAAAAATCGTTTTAAAAATTTTAGCATGGTTTGGTTTTTAGATAGTGAATATATAAAACTATTTATTTTTCGATCTAAAGGAAATATGTTTTCAAAGATGATAAAAATATTTTGTTTAGGTGAGAAATAGATTCTTTATTGATTGTAGATTAAGCTTCAATTTATTTTTTTTATTCTCTGTTTATTATAGGAATATTTCCCACATTGGCATTCATTTCTAATACAATCACCGCGTCATTTTCGTTGAGCAATTTGCCGGGCAATGAAAGTGTTATATTTTTTTTATCTTCTTCAAAAGCAACCCTATTGCCTTTCAGAAAACAGGCTTTCAATATTTTTAAATGGGGTATAGCTGGAATGATAAACTGATCCCCGCTTGATTGAAAAACATGAAGGTAAATTTTATTACCTTTTCGTGTGGAAGAAAAAATACTATCTGGCTTATAGGGACCCCCTTTGGTTCCATAGATTGCTTCTCCATAAATTTTTAACCAATTACCCACTTCTTTCAAACGCTCTACCTGTCTGGCTTCTATGCGTCCATCCATCATCGGCCCCACGTTTAATAATAAGTTACCATTTCCTCCTGCGGTACTTGCCAGGGTTTGAATACATTGTTTTAATGATTTCATTTTATCATTGGGTTTCCATGCCCATTGAGTGCAAATGGTAATACAGGATTCCCACGGATAATCCATATTCAGTTTACCGACTTTTTGTTCGGGTGTTGCAAAATCACCTACAGATTCTGCAGTTAAAGTCTCGTGGTCAAATTTTCCGAGCCTGTTATTGATAATTACTTTGGGGTCCAATTTTTTTATATAATTATACATATCAACTGCCATTTCCTGTGTCCAGGGTTTTTCCCAATTGCCATCAAACCAAAGCATGTAAGGATGATAGTTACTAATTAATTCTTTCAATTGATTTTTCATGTAAATAATATATTTACTCATATCCGCTTTAGGGTCTGGGTTAGCTCCTGTTGAAAGGTGCAAAGGATAATCAGGTTGGTGCCAATCAAGCACAGAATAATAAATGCAAAACTTTAGCCCTGCCTTCTTGCAGGCATTTGCCAGCGCCCCCACTACATCTTTTTTAAAGGGAGTATTGCTGATATTATAGCTTGTATATTTTGAAGGCCACAAGCAAAAGCCATCATGATGTTTCGCAACGATGGTCAGGTATTTCATGCCTGCATCTTTGGCGGTTTTTACCCAGGCATCTGCATTAAATAATACAGGATCAAATTCTTTATATAAATTATCATATTCTTTTACTGGTACTTGAGTTCCCCGCGACCAGCCTATTTCAGTACCACGCAATGTAACAGGCCCCCAATGGATAAACATACCAAAACGCAAGTCCATAAAGCCATCCATTATTTTCTTGCTTGTTTTGTTTTTCAAAGCAACCCCCTGGACTGACTGAGCCTGAAGCAAAAAAGAGGAAAAACATAAGAGTAAGAGCATTAACTTTTTCACGCCAATTTAATTTTTATTCGATTTTAATTTTAACGGAATGGCCTTCTTCATTTTTGGGAAAATAAGTAGATGATTTATATTTTCAGTAGTTTATAGAATGATCCCGGGTTGTATTTTTTCCGCTCCAGATTTTTTGAGAAGTCCATTCTTCATCTTTGCCCTGCCAGAATTCATTGACTGGTGGCAAACCTAACACCAGGAAGGCTTCCGAACATAAATATAAACTACCGGTCGAAATATATCCCTCTCCCATATTGGGCTGATGACCGTAAACGCCAATTTGTAACCAGCCCTTTTTATCAAAAGTTCCTGGAGCTTCTATCTGTCGCCGAATGACAGTATAAAGCGCTGCACGTACTTGCTGCGGCTTTATGTTATGAGGCAATTCCTGCATCAGAGCTATTTGCGACAACATCTGAAACGCACCAAAACGATACGCCGAAGAGCGGCCAATCACAGGATAAGTTCCAATAGGTGAAATAAGCATTTCCTGTATTTCCGCATAACGCTGCGCCCGTTTTAGCACGAGTTCATATTTGCTTTGCAATGATTGATCGGCAATCTGGTGAACACTATCTTGTTCTATAATTGTTTTTAAAACATCTATCAACATGGGTTGCATTACAAAGCTGTTATAATAATCCCAATGGAAGCTTTTCCCGTCACCATAAGTACCATCGCCTTTGTAATAGCCCAGGCATTGATCAACGTAGCCAATCGTTTCTTTGCGATCGAATGCACCGTTGAATTTATATAGAGCAGCTTCGATGGTTGCACTAAACATCACCCAATTATTTTGATAATGTGTTATTTCACCACTTTTTTTTAGCGCAGCGATAATGTTATCTTTCGTTGTTTTATCTAGTGGATCCCATAATTGATGAGGTGCGCGCAGCAATCCCTGGGCTAAGAAGGCAGCATCTACAACCGGCTGTCCGCAACAACTAAAGTTCATATAATCCGGGCCGGTTGAATCGGTCGCATTGTGCAGACACACCCTTGCTAAATCAATATATTTTTTTCTCAATTTTCCTTCCGGCGTATTATCCGGCCCTAATTCCAACCAGGGCGCTATTCCTGAAAGCAAACGACCAAATGCTTCCAGGTGAGTGTATCTTTCCCTGTGTTCACCGGAAGTTTCTACCGGCATATCTTTTTTCAATTCGTTTTTACTTAACGCGGTTAATACAGGGTTTGCAATTTTCACTAAAGTTTTTACCTGGTAAGCTCTTTCGCTTGGCCCGGCATTATTACTGTTGTGTGTTATTTGCGAAAACGTTGTGATATAAATAAGCAATGATAAGCTTATGAATAATATTTTTTTCATTTAAGCGATTTTATGAAAAGATGATAAAATAATCTGCTTGCCTATAGTATTAAATCAATATATTTTTATTGGATAAATTTTTTATCTCCCCATCCATCCTCCATCTACAGTCAATATCTCACCATCCACATAATCAGACGCATGGGAACTAAGAAAAATAACCGGTCCGATAAAATCTTCCGGAGTTCCCCATCTTCCCGCAGGAATTCTATCAAGAATGGATTTACTTCTTTCTTCATCATCCCTTAATGCCTCGGTATTTTTTGTGGCAATATATCCGGGCGCAATGCCATTTACATTGACTCCTTTGGATGCCCATTCGTTGGCCAGCGCTTTTACGAGACTGGCTACAGCACCCTTGCTGGCAGCATACCCGGGTACATTAATGCCTCCCTGGAAAGAAAGCAAAGAACAGGTAAAAATAATTTTGCCACTTTTTCTTTTTATCATTTCTTTTCCAAACTCACGGGAAAGGATAAACGAAGAATCTAAATTTACGGTAAGTACTGAATCCCATTCTTCATCTGTATGAACAGCCGCAGGATCTCTTTTTATGATTCCGGCATTATTAATAAGTATGTCAATGACGGGATGCTTCGATTTTATTTTTTCAATGGATTTGTATAATCCTTTCCTGTTGCCGAGGTCAATCGCGTAAGGAGTAAATTCTCTTCCTGATTTTTTTATTTCTTTCTCTACATCACTTCCTGGTTTAAGAGTTCCGGAAACTCCAATAATATTGACGCCTGCTTCTGCAAGTCCTGTTGCCATTGCTTTTCCGATGCCGCGCGAACATCCGGTTACGAGTGCAGTTTTCCCGGTGAGGTCAAAAAGGTGGTTTTGTTTCATTGAATAATTTTTGAAGGGAAAGGTAATTATGTTTACGGAAGTGTAATAAAATAATAATGATATAAAGAGTATTTTTATGCAAACGATCCAAATGCCGATTTATATTTCTTGAACTTTTGTAAAGTAAAAAATTAATTGCTATTCATAATGTTCAAAAATGTCGAAGCAATCTGCTCATTAAGAAGTGGCTGGTTGAGCTTGCAAAGGTCATCCCGGCTTTTCAATGATTAATACCGAAGATTCAATGATATTTATTTTATTCTCAATTCAAATATTCACCTACTTTTTCTCTGAAATTTTCATCTGTCAGAACTTTTAATTCAAAAGAATTCATCCACTTTTGAAGTTGCTCGTTTTCCTGCCGGGTAAGATTGTTGAAGAAATAAGCCATTTCTATTTTGGTGCCTTTCTTTAAAGTGGCATATAAAGCTTTTGTGAGTACAAAAATAGTAGAGCCACCTTTCATACCTAGGTGAGATAACCATGATTGGTTAACCGGATTTTCCATAGCTGTTTCAAGAACCTGAGACAGAATTGTGTAAGTTTTTTTATTAAAGATCTGCCTGTTATTAAGGAAGCTGCAAATTTGAACATATTCCTTTGTGGTAGAGGCAGGAAGCCTGTCACTCCATTCCTTTTGCATATTCAAAGTCAAATCCTGGGGACGGAATTTTTGTTTATAAGTGCTGTCGTTTTTTAATTGATTATGAATTAAAAATGTCACACTTGCATATTGTGCGTTATTGAATTTTTTTATTTCTTTTAGGATCTTTTCTTGTTTCACATGTTTAGGATTTTGATAAAGAAAGAGAGCTGAAACCCAGTAATAGAGAGGTGTGAAGGTGCTGATTCCTAAAATTTTATAATCGCCATTAATATTATTTAAGCCCAGAAAGTCCATTAAATATTCTGCATTGGCATTGCTGCTAAATAGGATCATTCCTTTTGCTACTTCAATCAAAGAAATGCTATCATTAAAAATATTACCCTTTTGTCTTTCATAATTAATCCAGTTGGGATGTGCATTTCCATCCGTATTGGGGATGTAATATTTATTCAACTCTGAAAGTGGAATAAGTTTATTTTCATCGAAAAGATTATGAGAAGCCTGCTTGGCAAATTCAATGGCAATTATAATTTTTGCTGTGCTGGCCAGTGGCATCATCTTATTTTCATTAAGATGGGCTATTACTGAATCATTCTTTATCAGATAAAGAGAGGACCTTGATTTATTTTGCTGTATGAAATTCAGTAAGGAATCAGCACTGGTTATTTGTGCCACAATTGTACCATTTGTAAAAAATAAAACAACAAATATGGAAAAGAGTTGGATAAGTTTTTTCATCAGGAAACGGAATTTAATATTTAAACCAAAAAAAGATTATCTTTTTTCTCTTAAGGGAATTCGTTTTCTTATTTCTCTTTGAGGTCTTCTGCTTCTTCCACCGTCAGCCTCATTCATTCTTATCAGGCGTCCATTATGTTTTCTTCCATCAAGGCTTTTGATCATTTTTGCAGCAACGGATTGGTCAACTTCCACCCAGGAATTCATTTCGCGAAGATCAATTCTTCCCAGCGCTTCTTTGTTCAGTCTACTTTCATCAAGAATGAATTGCAAAAAACTGGCTTTGTAAAAACCATCTTTGGTTCCCAGGTTTATGAAAAGTTTGGTAAAGCCTCCATCATTTTGATAATTAGGTCTTTCTCCTCTTTGGTAATTTTCACGACGGTTAAAATTATCGTTCCTTTTTTCTCTGGAATCATGTCTTACATTCAAATCCTCCGCATTTTCATAATACTTTAAAAAATGATCAAACTCAAGCGCAGCCACTCTTTTAAGAACTTCTTCTTTGCTTATGTTTTCAAATTTATGTTGCAGATCGGGCATGTAAGTTTCATAAGATCCGTTTGAAATATCCGTATTAATGAGTTTATCCATAAAATAAAAAAATTGTTTTCTGCAAACATCTTTTCCACTGGGAATATCTAATTTATGAAATTGCGCATTTACCATTTTTTCAAGCTGGCGGATTTTAAAGGATTCGCGGCTGTGGCAAATGGAAATACATATTCCACTTTTGCCGGCACGTGCCGTTCTCCCGCTTCGGTGTGTATAAACTTCCATATCATCGGGAAGTTCAAAATTGATAACATGAGTAATTCCTTCCACATCAATTCCTCTTGCAGCCACATCTGTGGCAATCAATATCTGCAGATCTTTATCACGAAACCTTTGCATTACGCGGTCGCGTTGTTGTTGAGTGAGATCACCATGAAGTGATTCCACATTATAACCTTCTTTTGATAATTTTTCAGAAATATTTTGAGCGTCAATTTTGGTTCGGGTAAATATAATTCCATACATGCCGGGGTTAAAATCAACCAATCTTTTTAAAGTTTCAAAACGAGAGTGAGCAGGTGTAATAAAATATTGGTGATCAATATTTACGTTGGCAGTATTTTTTTTGCCCACAGTTATTTCCTGTGGGTGATGCATAAAATTTTTAGAAATGGCTCTTACTTCCGAAGGCATGGTGGCACTAAAAAGCCACGTGCTTTCACGATTAACCGTATTCTTTAAAACAAAATCAATATCATCACGGAAACCCATATTCAGCATTTCATCTGCTTCATCCAATACTACATACTTTACTTTTTCAAGATCAATCGTTTTTCTTTCAATCATATCAATCAATCTTCCGGGAGTGGCCACAACTATGTGAACTCCTTTCTTTAAAGCGCGAATCTGCATCACAATTGAAGCGCCACCATACACGGGTTCAGCGGAAATATTTTTAGAATATTTTTTATACTCCTGTATGTCATTGCAAATTTGCAAACACAGTTCCCGGGTAGGGCACACGATTAAAGCCTGGGGATATTTATGTTCTGAATTTATTAATTGAAGTAGGGGCAAACCATAAGCTGCTGTTTTACCAGTTCCTGTTTGTGCAAGACCCACAAAATCTGTTGTGCCTGATAATAAGATGGGAATTGCTTTGGCTTGTATGGGAGTAGGAGATGTAAATCCAAGATCGGTAACCGCTTTTACGAGGAGCTCATTTAGGCCTAAGCCTTCAAATTCATTCATTAATTTTAAAAAATTTTATGTGCAAAGGTATGGTAATTCAAAGTAAGGCAATATAAATGCGGTTTAAAAAATGAATGATAGTTTCCAAAAATAGGGATAATCAATTTTGATTTTTTTGGGATTTGGAATAAAAAATTCCCAATAGATAAAAGGAAAGATTTTAAATATTTTATAACAGGTAACCATATTGGCTCCAATTCATTTTCTCTATTTTTAACTTTCGATTATTTCTTAAGTCTATTAAAAGTTGAATTAAATAAACCAAGTCATTACTTAAGACCTTTTCATGCTTAAAGTTTTATTTTTTTCTGTGATTGTATTCTTCATTTCTGCGGGGGCATTTGCACAAAAAGATTCTACGGATAAACAAATTATGGATTCATTGATTAAAAACTATGATTTTTTAAAAATGCTCAACAACCTTGGAAAAACAACAAGCTATTTCCAGGTTAGTGCGGGTGTAGGAAATTCACTTCTGAACGGAAACGACCTGGCGATTAAAACGCTTCAAAACACGAATATCATTGTGTTTACTCCGTCAGTTGGATATTTTCATAAAAGCGGATTTGGAGTAGCGGTAAACGGGTATTTATTAAATGAGAACCAGGAAACGAAGTTTTATCAATATTCTCTTTCTCCTTCTTATGAATTTAGTAAGAGTAAAGTGATAAATGCATTGGTGTCCTATACCCATTATTTCATCAAAGATGTTTATAATAGTGTTTCTTCGCCTGTTCAAAATGATTTTTACGGAAGTTTTTCGCTTAAAAAACCATTTCTGAGACCCGGAATTTCAGGCAGCTATTCTTCCGGAAGATCTAATGAGATCGTAAAAATTGATACGGTTTTGAAAATACAGGATCATAGAGTACCAATTGATTATATTGACGCTGTAATTTTTTTTTTAAAATCATTTTCATTGACAGCAAGTCTGAAACATGATTTTAATTTCTTTGATTTATTTTCCCAGGAAGATGGATTGAGATTTAAGCCGGAAATTTTATTGAATATCGGAATCAATACTTACAAGATAAAGCACAATAGTTCCTTGTCTGATTTTAATTCTTTTACAAAAAAGAAATTGAAAAAAGTAAGGCATATCCTCACTCAGCTCGATAACCAAAATTGGCTTATTCAATCTGCTGGAGTTGATCTTGATTTGAATTATGTGATTGGTAAATTTAACTTTGAGCCTGATCTTTATCTTGATTATTATTTGCCGAAAACAAGCGATAATAGATTTACCCAGATTTATAATTTAAATATTGGCATGACTTTTTGATATATAATTGGAAATTGAATTTTAAACCCGTAAAAAAAACAAAATGAAAACTAAATTAATTTCAATCATTGTACCGTTATTTTTTATTTCATGTTCACTCTTTTCTCAGGGTGTGAGTTTCGGGATAAAAGGTGGCGCAAACCTGGGCAAAATCTCAGGTCAATCTTTTAAAAACGAATTTACACTTGCCTACCATGCAGGAGTTTTTCTAACTGTCACCGGGAAAAAATGGGGTATTCAGCCCGAAGTTGTTTTTAACCAGGTAAATGCTGATACTGCTACCAATTTTAGCCAGGTATCTCAGTTTAAGAACATTGATCAGATCCAGCTTAAATCTTTGACCATACCCATCATGATTAATTACAACCTGACCAAATTTCTCACTTTGCAGGCTGGTCCCCAGTTTGGGATTATTTTAGACCAGAATAAAAATCTTACTCAAAATGGGAAAGACGCTTTTAAGTCAGGCAATTTTTCGTTAGCGGCAGGACTTCAATTAAACCTCCTGAAATTCCGTGTTTATGGAAGATTTGTGGGTGGTGTCACAGATTTGAACAATTTGGGCAATAATGATACCTGGAAAGTACAAGCCATTCAATTGGGTGTTGGGTTTGCTTTATTTTAATGAGGGTTATGATAGCCTGCAACAACAGAATAGAAACCAGCAATATTTCTTTGTTTACTGATATTTCTTTTTTCATAAATAAAAATAGAAAATCGGATTAGTTACTTTAAATAAAGTAAAATTGTTATCAATAACAAGACCCGGCTGTTTAATGGCGGGTCTGCCTGCATTGTAAAGTCGTCAAAAAATACAAGATGCAGATTCATTTATACGATTGCTCACATCTGTTAAAGCAAACGATAACGTTTTTAATTCTTCTTGCGTAAACTTAGCTGTTTTACCATTAACTGTATTGCCATTGAGCCTTTGGTAAAACCATTGCGGTGTTTTTGCAAAATACGTTTTTGCAAAATAGGATACTGATAGTGCAGGCAATACATTTTTTAATTTTTCTTTCAATAACAATTCATCCACTTCTTTTATTGTTTCTCTGGATGCTTTTATCATTGCTTTGGAGAAGGCTATAGGTTTGTTGGTTGCAAGCGCATCCATTTCCTTGTCTATTTCCTCCATTCCCTTTTTATTGGCATATCTGAATTTTTCTTTTAATTCTTTTATTTTTTTGTCCATAATAATTACAATTTTTTAATTTTTTCAATAATTAGTTGAATTTCATAATCAAATTCAATTTGCATTTTAGGGCTTATTTTTTTGTAGTATCTAAGATAAAAAAGCAAATCCCTTTCTAATTCTTTTTTTGGCGATAGTTTCTTTTCATACCATCTTGTAATTTTTTGACATTCCAAAATTAATAACATTTTTGTTATTAAATAATTAATTTTGAAGTTTTTTTATTGCTTCCCAAAACTTTAACGTCAAAACCATTTTGCTGTCTGGTTCCTATTCATCATAACTTTTAACGCAAAAATTCTATCTCATTATTTGTATTCAATCTTATAATTGAAGAAGGAGCGTGTTTTGAAAAATCAGTTTGTCGGTGTTGAACGATATAATCAACACCAGTTTTAATTTTTCCTGAAACTTCGATGAAATTTTGAGGCGAAAGTTCTCCTGAAATATTTGCAGAAGTAGAAACCAAAGGTTTTTTTAATTGTTGAATAAGTTGGCGGCAAAAATCATCTTTTACAATTCTGATGGCAATTGTTCTCTCTTCATTTATAAGCTGAGAAGCAAGATTCGCGGCATTTGAAAAAATGGCTGTTGTAGGCCTTTCTGCAGAAGAAATAAAAGAAAGGATTTTTTCAGACGGATTGAAAACATATTTGTGAATCATTTTTTCATCATCCACCAAAATGATCAATGATTTTTTTTCTTCTCTTTTTTTTAGCTTGTAAATTTTTTGAATGGCAACTGAATTGGTCGCATCACAGCCGATTCCCCAGATGGTATCGGTAGGGTAAAGAATGATGCCGCCGGTCTCTAATATTTTTAAGCAATTACCAATTTCAAATTCAAAACTTTTATCTTTCATTTAGTTATAATTTTATTTCCATTTAGTTGTTGGATTTTTCGTTTCATTTCTTATCTGTATTGCCTTTGACAAGTTTGTTGTAAACCATTTTTTTTGTTCATTAATAATATTTTGATTATTAGCAGTATTAAATTTCAAAAGCTTTTTTCTTAGACTCCTCCATTTTTGATAACCAAGAAGATAAGCAATTGGCAAAGGTTTTCTTAAATCCAAAAGTGTATAAATTGGGATATTTTTTATTTTTCTTAATAACAGACTCTGACTGTCGGCTATTTCAATTTTGCAATCATGAATAACATGGGCGACCGGCAATACTCCAATTTTCATTCCATGGTATTGCACCCTCGAAGCATAATGATTGTCTTCGCCATAATGAAAAAATACGGGGTGAAATAATCCCGTTTTAATTATGCACTTCCTGGTAATCATCCATGCGGCCGCATTTACGAAACGCATGGAGTAAGGTTTATCAGTTGGAAAACTGTTACCATTAGAAAGCATTTTTTCTATTATATCTTTTGAAAAATTTTTGCTCAAAAAGTTTTTGAAAATAGGTTCTATTTCTTTGCCTGAAACTTCAAGCTGAAGTGGGCTTAGCAAACCAAAAGAAGGATTGTTTACCAATGATTCAGTTAATTTAGAAATAGTATCAACAAAAACATAAGCATCCTGATTCAATAAGAAAATAAAATCGGCACCGTTATCCATAGCATATTCAATACCTAAATTATTGGCTTGACCAAAACCGGTATTCACTTTATTTTTTATAAGATAAATGGAATCTTTATATGGTTCCAGCAATTTTAGAGTGTTATCTGTAGATGCATTATCTATTATAATTACTTCAGTTTGGACATCACTTTTAAACAAATGATGTAAACATTTTTCAATCCACGGCGCTCCATTGTAGCTTACAATTATAGAAAATATTTTAGCCATTTGGATTTTTGAAAAAGGTAAAAAAATATCTGCAAATGTAAAACAACATAAAGTTGTAACTACCTTACTTTTGGCAAAAAAAGATTAATACTATGAAGCTGTCGGTAATTTTCACAACCTATAATTCTCCGGTATGGCTTGAAAAAGTACTATGGGGATATTATTGCCAGGATTATAAAGATTTCGAAGTATTAATTGCGGATGATGGTTCCACACCCGAAACTGTTGATGTTATAAAAAAAATGAAGCAAAAAACTAATTTGGAAATAAAACATGTATGGCATGAAGATAGAGGTTTTCGTAAATGCGAAATTCTGAATAAAGCAATAATAGCCTCGGAAAGTGAATACCTTATTTTTTCGGATGGGGATTGCATACCGCGAAAAGATTTTATCCAAACTCATTTTGAAAATAAAAGAGAAAATTATTTTTTATCGGGTGGTGCAGTAAGGCTGCCGATGTCTTTAAGCAAACTTATAAAAACTGAACACATTCTTAGCCAGGATGCATTTAATAAAGAATGGTCGCTTAAAAATGAATTAAAACAATCTTTTTTAAAAAATATTAAATTGACAAAAAATAAATTTTTGAGCCAGGTAATGAACAAACTTTCTACTACTAAAGCGACCTGGAATGGAGGAAACGCGAGCGCCTGGAAAAAAGATATACTTTCAGTAAATGGCTTTGATGAGAGGATGCGCTATGGTTCTGAAGATCGTGAATTTGGCGAAAGGCTTATAAATGCGGGAATCAAAGAAAAACAAATAAGATACAGCGCTATTTGTATTCATCTCGATCATTCGCGAGGGTATATGAATCAAAAAGATTTGGATAATAATGCTGCTATTAGGAATGAAACCAAAGTGCAGAAAAAGGTGTGGACGGATTTTGGAATTATAAAAAGTGCATCTTAAGCTACTGTGCTTTTGGGATTATTTTTTGATACGGTTGTAATTACGAAAACCAAAAAGAAGATTGCCTCTTAAAAAATTTTGTTCTATAAAAGAAAGAAAACGATATTTTATTTTTTCATGTTTCTGTAATTTTATTTTTTCAGTTAATGGTGAAAACCGTAATTGATGCTTCCAGTTAAATCGCTCTATAAATTCCTTCATCACTGAAGGATGCGTGTCTTTGTATCTTTTAATTTTACTTAGGTCACCATAATCAAAGAATTCTCCTTCGTTCTTAAACATTTGTTTTGTTGAATCGACACCGGAATAATTGGTGTTATGATTTTTCCTTTTCTTCTGCATGATTTGTGGTGGCCTCACAAAACCGTAATGAAAAATATAGGCATCTATTTCCACTACATTTAATTTGGTGGTATTTTCTTTTTTATAATAGTCAAAGCCGTCAAATCCCGGCATTCTTCTAAAGGACTGTGCATCGCGCCAGGAATGTATTTCAGGATCATTCCGTATGATTCTTATTTCTCTCGGATACCAGGCGTGCGATAATACATAATGATCATAATCTCCCCAAAAGTGACGGTATTTAAAAAGAAATCCATCTACCTTTTTGTCATCCAGGTATTTTTCACAATTCTCCCTGATGACCTGCAAATATCTTTCGTGTACTACTTCATCACTTTGAATATAAAAAAGCCAATCTCCTGTACAGGCTTCTTTGGCAATATCTGTTTGATGTGCGTATTCCTGTCCTGTGGGATACTTTTCCCAATTCCACACAGTACGAATAATCTTAATTTTATCAGATTGAATGCTTTTTATTTCCATCTCTGTTTCATCATCAGAATCGCAATTACCTAATACAACAATAAATTCATCCACCAGGAGAAGTAAACATTCTATAGAAGCTTTTACAGGATAATAAAGTTTAGTAGCATTTCTTGTGAAAGTAAATCCACTTATTTTCATTGTAAGGTTTTATAATTTTGAGATAATTAGTCATTTGAATCAATGGAAACTTTTTAACCAATATTTATTTTCAAAGGTAATTTAACTTTCATAAGATTTAGCATAGGCAGAATAATTCATAACCTGGGGGTTAATTTTAGATTCAATTGCTTAAATGTCTTACGGTGGATAACATTACGGGAATGGCTATTTATATTTGCAAAAATAAATTGAAAATGAACTTAGAAAAAATGATCAAAAAAGTTTGGGATGATCGTGAATTGCTCAAAGATAAAGCCTACATAGATGCCATCATAAAAGTAATAGATGAGGTGGATAAAGGAAAATTAAGAACTGCCGAGCCTTCAGTTATTAAAAGTGGAAATACATGGAAAGTGAATGAATGGGTGAAGCAGGCAATTCTTTTATACTTTGGAATTCAGCAAATGGAAACTTATTCTTTGCCTCCTTTTGAGTTTTATGATAAAATGAAACTAAAGTCAAATTATAAAGAACTTGGAGTGCGCGCAGTCCCTCATGCTGTTGCACGCTATGGTAGTTATCTGGCACGCAATGTAGTCTTAATGCCCAGTTACGTAAATATTGGCGCTTATGTAGATGAAGGAACCATGGTTGACACATGGGCAACTGTAGGCAGTTGCGCCCAAATTGGAAAACATGTTCATCTCAGTGGTGGTGTAGGTATTGGTGGCGTGCTGGAGCCATTGCAGGCGAGCCCGGTAATCATTGAAGACGGTTGCTTTATCGGCAGCCGCTGCATTGTAGTAGAAGGGGTGAGGGTAGAAAAGGAAGCGGTTCTCGGGGCAAACGTAGTTCTTACCCAATCAACGAAAATAATTGATGTTAGCGGAAAGGAACCCATAGAAACCAAAGGTCTTATTCCATCGCGCAGTGTGGTGATTCCGGGAAGTTATTTAAAAAAATTTCCTGCCGGAGAGTATAATGTTACCTGCGCTTTAATTATTGGAAAAAGAAAAGAAAGCACGGATAAAAAGACAAGTTTGAATGATGCGTTGAGGGAGTTTAATGTGAGTGTGTAATTGGGAAATTTGAAAATTGGAAAATGTGGAGATATGAAGATGTGGAGATATGAAGATGTGGAGATCGTGGAATATGAAAATGAACTAAACACAGTACTTTTGGGTATGGATAAAAAAGAACATATAGAATGGTGGAAAAAAGAAGCGTTACGCAATTGGGAAACTGCTGTTTATTTATTGAAAGGAAAACAAAACGTCTTTGCGCTTTTTGCTTTTCATCTTACCATTGAAAAATTGTTGAAAGCAATTTGGGTGAAAGATAATATTGAAAATACTCCACCGCGGCAGCATGATCTTACCTTTATTTATAATCAAACAGATCTAAAACTGGATTCGAAATGGTATGATTACCTGCCAACGATAAATGCATGGAATATTGAAAGCCGTTATCCCGATTATAAATTGAAAATTTATGAAAGGGCTAATGAAAATTATATGAAAGAGCATTTTGAAAAAATCTCAAACCTGAAGGAATGTTTACTCGAAAAACTTTAAATGAAAAAATAAGAGAATTTTTATTGGAACTTGAAAACAATGGTTTCAGAGTGACAAAAGTGATTTTGTACGGGTCTTACGCTACCGGAAAAATTCATGAAAATAGTGATATTGATTTAGCGATATGGCTTTCCAATTTCCCCAAAAAACACTGGTCGGATATTCTGGAAATTACACATATCGTTGCAAAACATTCTCCAATCAGCCCGAAATTTTATCCTGAAAATGAAACGGAAAATGAAGATCCTTTTATAGGAATAATTGAAAAGACAGGAAGGGCTATCGATCTGCAAAAGGCAGGAGGCACAGTAATACCAAGAGTTTAATGAAAAAAGAATCTACTTTGCCTGCCTGCCAGTGGTTGTCTGGTTTGCTTACTGTGCGTATCTCTTGAGGTTTATATCTTAAAAAGATTATCCCCCTTTTTTTTAAACAAATATTTTCGAAAAAATTCTTCACTCCTCAGTACTTCGATTTTTGAAAAATAGAAATCATCAATATCCTCTGTGATAATGCAGTTGCATTTATTTTCTACCGCAGAATAGTATTCGAGGCCATCTTCAAAGTCATTGATGGTAGGTGTTTGAAGTGTTTTAATGACAGCGCTTTCATCCACAGGAACAATATGGATATGTTTACATAATATTTGAATTTTATTCTTTGCTTTCGTAGTCTTAAATTTTTTCTCAGCAAAATAAAATGCAATAGCCAAACAAACAGGAGAAGTACAAAGAACAAAGTTATTTCTATCAGAGAGGCTTAGAATGCGTGAAGTAACACTAAATAAAGGATATTCTTTGTTTAATACTGAAATTAAAATATTGGCATCAAGAAAAATCTTCATTTCTTCGATTTAAAGAATTCTTCTTTTGCTTTCTTTCTTGATCTTTTAGCATTTATCTTATATTCAGAAGACCCTTCTGCAACCTGCCACACCCAATCTGAAATGGGAAAATCTTCCAGGTTTGCATAATTAGCAGTAGTAACTTTTTTCAATAGAAATTCCGTAAGCCTGGAAAGGCTCATATTGTTCTTTGCTGCGTATTTCTTTGCCCTATCTATAACAGATTCGTCAAAACTCAAAGTAATCTTACTGTCCATAATGGAAGTTTTTATAAAAATACAACTTTTATACGACAAACAAAATATTCTTATACGTATAATTTAAGTTACAGAAACTTCTTTAAAAGCGTTTCCAAAATGATCAATAATATCACTTGCAATTAACGCTTCATAAGAAATATTTCTAACAGCGATATCGCCTGCAAGTCCATGAACTATTTATCCAATACTTTTTTTAATCCCTTGCACATTGATTTTATTTCCTGGTAACTTTTATCAGAATTTCTGTCTTTATCAAGGGTAATGTAAAGGGTGTCCGGAGCTTTCTTGATATAAAATGTAGTGTGATCATCAAGGGCAAGATTGCCATCTATAATTGCATTTATAAATGACATATTGCTGTTTGTGCCGATTGTATGATTCATATATTCTTCTACTTCTCTTGTTTTACGTTCAGGGAAATAAGCCTTCATCGAAAAAGTATGTTTTGTCTCATTATACTTTATGCTGCTTTTACCATTTTTGTGAATGCAAGATGAAACTACAATTGTACAAACAAATGCAAAAAATAAAAAAGTAATCTTTTTCATGTTTTTTAAATCAATTGGAATTTGTGTTATTTCAGAAAAGGTATTATTCGCAAGATAATAATTTCTTCAATTAACTTGCAAGCTTTGAAAACAAGAAATAGAATTGTTTTTTTAAAATAATCTGGAATGAAGAAAAAAGTAATAGTCGAATCTCAGTTTAAAAGCTTTGATTTTTTTTGAATAAACCAAATAAGAAACCTATTACCATGAATGAAGCGGTAACCGGGATTTTCTTTTTAACTTTCCCTTAAATCATTTCGCTTTCAGTTCGAAATTAAATGTAGCACCCTGACCTGGTTCTGTTTCTACCCATATCTTTCCATTCTGTGCATCAATAAATTCTTTTGAAATTGCCAGTCCCAATCCACTGCCTTTTTCTTTAGCTCCGGGAACCTGGAAATACCTTTCAAAAATTCGGTCTTTGTATTTTTGAGCGATGCCCGGCCCGTGATCTTTTACAGAAAAAACAACAGCACCATTTTTTTGTTTAGCAAATATTTCTATCACGCTATCCTTGTTAGAATATTTTATGGCATTCGTTAAAAAATTATTTAACACCCAGGTGGTCTTTTCGGCATCAGCCTGTATCAATGGAAGTTCTTGTTCCGATTCGTTTTTTATGTGAATATCTTTATCTTTTGCAGTAGAGGCAACTGTTTCTAAGGCCTTAGAAATAATCCGCGCCGGATTCACAGATTGAATGTTTAACTGAATGTGACCTGCTTCCACCTGCGACATATTCAGCAGTTCACTTAATATTTTCAGCATGCGTTGATTATCCAGTTTCAGATTCTCAATTAATTCTTTTTGATGCGGTGATAAGATTCCTGTACGTTTATCCTCTAATAATTTCAAGCTAAAATCAGATGAAGACAAAGGGGTTTTTAATTCATGAGAAATGGTTGCGATGAAATTTGTTTTAGCTACATCCAGTTCTTTAAATGAAGTAATATTTTTTAGAACAATTACCTTGTTATTTACTTCGCCCTGTGGCACTTCAATAATTTCTTTTAAAAAATAATTTTCCCGGTTATCCACTACGATTTTAAATGGCACGCTATTATCATTGTCTAATAAAAAGCGAAACAAGTCATTTTTTTGCTTTACTTCCAAAATTCCTTTTCCTACAACATCATCCGTTTGCAATCCCAATAATTGCAGTGCCTGGTAATTAGCAAAAAGAATTTTATTATCCTTATCTATTCCGATACTGGCATCTTTCAGGCTGTTGATAACCGCCTCTGCGCGACTTTTTTCAAATAATAATTGGTTAAGATTACTACTTTCAAAATATTCCAATCTCTCCACCATCCCGTTGAAAGAATCTGCCAGTTTACCAAATTCATCTTTATTGTCGATGTGTATCCGGTGCTTATAATTTTTATTCGCGATTTGCTTTATTGCTTCAGAAAATGCACCGATAGGGCGCGTTATTACCGATGGAAAATTAATGACAAATGTAAATGAGATCAGGAAAATAATAGTGGCAAGACCAGTAATATAAGTGAGCGCTTTATAAGATTCTGAATGCGCCCTATCATTTTTTAACTGGATAGCTCTCATATTTTCAGCAAGGATATTCTGCAATTCATTTCGCAGTAAAAGAATATTTTGTTGAGAGGTGTCGCCTGCTTTTAATTTATCAAAATAAATCTTTGTAAGCCGGACTGATTCTCCTTCTCCCACTTCTGTAATGTTGTTGCTTTCCTGGTCTAAAGCATTTTTAAATTTTACTAAAGAGGAATCAAAATTTGTATTTAGCTGATCTAATTGCTGTTCCATGTCGTAGCAATAAATGAGACTTTTGTAATTGTCCTGTAAGATTGCTTCCGCATCCGTTTTCAATTTTGACATGTAAAATATTCCTACTCCTCCAGTTAATAATAATAACAGGAAAAGGAACAGCGTTCCCATGCGGATTTTATTTTTTACACTTAGTGCCATCAGGATAAAATAACAAGATCAATATTATCTTTTGAAAGTTTTTTTAATAACTGGTTGAACACATTTGTTCTTAATACAATCTGAAATAAACTAAGATGCGGCTTACCGATACAAATAGTAGTAATATTTTTTTCTTCCACTGCTTCTATTATCGCCGGTGCAATTTTTTCTGACTTCTTTTGTATTACTTCTCCACCGAGTTCGGTTGCGTTTTTAAAGTTATTAATTAAATGCCTTTGTGAAGCTAACGGAATTTTATCAGGTGATTCTTTTGCAGTTTGCACATATAAAACATACCACTGACTATTGTAATAGGATGCAAGCCTTGCCGTTTTCCGGATAATCCGCTGCGCAATCAAATGATTGGAAGAAATACATGCTAATAAGCGCTCATGGCGGAATGGCTTTTGCTTACCCGTTATTTCATAATCTACTTTTCTTTCTACCTGGCCCGCTACTTCTTTTAAAGCAAGTTCCCTGAGCTGCAGAATTTTGTCGGGATGAAAGAAATTTTGAAGTGCCTGCTGCACTTTTGAATGGTCATAGATCTTTCCTTCTTTTAACCTGGTAATTAATTCATCCGCCGGTAAATCAATGTTCACCACTTCATTGGCAACCTGGAGCATTCTATCCGGTACTCTTTCTTTTACATCTATACCTGTGATTTTTCTAACATCTTCCTGGATGCTTTCAATATGTTGTATATTCAGCGCTGATATTACATCAATGCCTGCATCAAGAACATCCAAAACATCCTGCCATCGTTTTTCATTTTTGCTTCCTGGAATATTGGTATGTGCGAGTTCATCTATAATAACTACTTTAGGTTGTAATAATAAGATCGCCTGAACATCTAATTCTTCTAATTTTTTTCCTTTATAAAAAACTTCACGGGTTGGAATTATAGGAAGCCCTTGAATTAATTCCTGTGTATCTTTTCTTCCATGAGTTTCAACAAAGCCAATTTTAATATTCACTCCATTTCGCAAAAGATTATGCGCTTCCTGCAGCATCCGGTATGTCTTGCCTACTCCCGCGCTCATGCCGAGATATATTTTCAACCTTCCTCTTTCAGACTTTTGGTTCAACTCCAAAAACTGCTGAACTCTTTTTTCTTTGTCGTTTTTTTCGTTCATTTAAAAACTTATTGCAATTGATGTAGTAATTGAAATATCATTTTTAACCAATTCAATTCCTTTTTGAAAAGTTGCATCTTTGCTGTTTAATATCCTGGCTTCTGTACGCCACAAAACATTGTTGCGGATTAATTTATCTAGATTTAATGAAGCTCCATAAAGATAACAGCCATTCATATTTTTTGTAAAAATAATTACGTTTTTTTCATCATTAAAATATTCAACTCTTGCTGCAATTGCCCAATTTGAATCAGGAGTATAACGCAAAATTAAAGTTGGTGTAAACCAATTATTCCATTTATCGGAATGTAATCTTTTTTCCCATCCAATGTCAAAACCGGCGGTAATACCAAACTGATCTGTTATTTGAATGATTGCATAAAAGTCATGAAAATACCGCATTTGTTTTACATTGTCAGGTTTATCATTCCCAATAAATGTACTGCTGTTGAAGGTAATATTTGAACCGGATTTATAAGTTATTTGTGTACCGAAAGCAGCCGTTGAATTGCCATCTACGCGTTGAATACGCTGCCAGCCGTTTAGGATCAATGCACTCAAATACCATTTTTCATTTTTTGAAGTATAACCGATTTTAGCTCCTGATTCAAAATAAGGAGAATTATCTGCTGCAACGCTTCTTGTAAGCGTCCAATCATCTTTGCTCACAGCACTTTCCCATCCAATGTGCGAAGGCATTATGCCGGCATCCAGCCACAAATTATTTTTTCTTGAAAGTTTTATTCCGATATTGGCTTCAAAAATATTTTTTAATCCATCAGGTTCCGAAGCATAGTTGGCATTCATGTAAGTGCCCGCTGCCAGCGAAAGATTGGCACGTATCCAACCAGAGTTATAAGCTCCTTTCAAAAAGCCAAGATTAAGATTCACTTCGTTTACCCGATTATGACTGTAAATAAAAGCAGGTTTTGAATTGTTGATTGGTTTATTAAAATCGTAGCTATAATAAACTTCTGCATATCCACTTAATGCAAAAGTTGATTTTGTTGAGTCTTGCGCAAGACAATGGTAACTTAAAAAAATCGGTAAAAACGATATACCCCATTTCATAAAAATTTCATTTTTTTATTTCAATGCATCCAAATCAATATTCAACTGCAATACATTTACTTTTTCCGGACCCAAAAAACCAAACAATGGTTTTTCTATATGTTTATCAACAAGTACACTTAATTTTTCTTCAGAAATATTCCTGATTTTTGCAATTCTTTTCACCTGGATATACGCACCCTGAATGGATATATCCGGATCTAAACCACTGCCCGATTCTGTAATTAAATCCGAAGGAATTTCTTCTTTATCTACTCCGGGATTATGAACCAAAAAAGTATCAACCCTGGTTTGTAAAATCTTTAAATATCCAGGATCAGATGGACCTTTATTGCTTCCACCAGAGGCTGTGGCATTATAATCTGAAGCAGAAGGCCTGTCATCGAAATATTTATCTTCTGTAAATTTCTGGCTTAGTAATTTGTATCCAACTATTTTGTCGTTTACTGAAATGGTTTCGCCTTCTCCATGAGCAGGTGCCACTTGGGCAATTGCCAGGATCAATAAAGAATAAAGCCCGCAAAAGAAAATGATACAAACCAGTGTAAGCCTGATGGCGGGAAGAATATGTTGTTTCATATAATGAGCTATTTAAAATTTTAAAACCAAACTGAAACCAATAAATCAATTAATTTAATTCCGATAAAAGGCACAATTACTCCACCCAATCCATAGATCATAAGATTTCTTCTCAACAAAGCGCTTGCACCTATTGGCTTGTAGGCAACTCCTTTTAAAGCCAATGGAATCAGCAAAGGAATGATAATTGCATTAAAAATAACGGCAGATAAGATGGCACTCTGCGGGCTATGAAGATCCATAATATTTAAAGATTGTAATCCGGGAATAGAAATAATAAATAATGCCGGTACAATCGCAAAATATTTTGCCACATCGTTGGCAATTGAAAAAGTAGTAAGCGTTCCCCTTGTCATCAGCAATTGTTTTCCTATCTCAACAATTTCAATGAGTTTGGTGGGATCATTATCAAGGTCAACCATGTTGCCAGCTTCCTTTGCTGCCTGCGTTCCACTGTTCATTGCAACACCCACATCGGCCTGGGCAAGTGCGGGTGCATCATTGGTGCCATCGCCCATCATCGCAACCAATTTTCCCCGGGATTGTTCTTCGCGTATGTATTGCATTTTGTCTTCTGGTTTTGCTTCTGCAATAAAATCATCTACCCCTGCTTTCTCTGCAATATATTTTGCCGTTAATGGGTTATCACCGGTTACCATCACTGTTTTTACGCCCATCTTCCTTAATCGTTCAAAACGTTCCTGTATGCCCGGTTTGATGATATCCTGTAATTCGATAGCACCTTTCACAATATTGTTTTGGGAAACTGCCAATGGAGTACCACCATTATTTGAAATCGCTTTTATTCTTTCTTCCGTTTCTGCAGGAAAAATATTTCCTGATTTTTTTGTCATATCACGAATGGTATCAAATGCGCCTTTGCGAATTTTTGTATGATCAGAAATATTGACACCACTGCATCTTGTTTCTGCTGTGAAATTGATAAAATGCAATCCTGTTTGATCGGTAACCGGTTTGATTCCTTTTGCATTTGCCAATTCTATGATAGATTTTCCTTCCGGTGTTTCATCTGCAAGAGAGGACAACATGCAGATTTCAATAAAATCGTTTTCCCCAACATTGTTGCAGGGATAAAAGTTAGTGGCCTTTCGGTTTCCGATTGTGATGGTTCCTGTTTTGTCTAATAATAATGTATCAAGATCCCCTGCTGTTTCTACGGCTTTTCCACTTTTGGTAATCACATTTGCACTTAATGCCCTGTCCATTCCCGCAATACCAATGGCACTCAGCAAACCTCCAATTGTGGTTGGTATCAGGCATACAAAAAGAGAGATAAAACTTGCAATTGTAATAGTTGAATTTGCATAATCACCAAAAGGTTTCAAAGTAACACACACAATAATAAATACCAAAGTAAAAGCTGCGAGCAAAATAGTAAGAGCAATTTCATTGGGTGTTTTCTGTCTGCTTGCACCTTCCACAAGCGCGATCATTTTATCTAAAAAGCTTTCACCCGGCTCTGTACTTACGCGAACTTGTATGCTGTCACTAAGCACTTTTGTGCCGCCGGTTACCGAAGATTTATCTCCTCCCGCTTCTCTTATTATTGGAGCGCTTTCACCTGTGATTGCACTTTCGTCTATGGTTGCAATTCCTTTTATAATTTCTCCATCCGTTGGTATAATGTCACCGGCTTCACAGAGAAATATATCACCTTTTTTTAATTGGGAAGAAGGAACAATTTTTATTTCATTTACAAACACTTCTCCAACAGGCTGGATCCATTTTGCAGGAGTATCTTCTCTTGTTTTGCGCAAACTTTCTGCCTGTGCTTTGCCTCTTGCTTCTGCAATTGCTTCCGCAAAATTCGCAAAAAGTAAAGTGATAAAAAGTATCGCGGTAATGATAATATTGTATGCCAGATTTCCCTGCGATTTTTCGCCGGCTATGATCCAGATACAAACTCCAAGCATAATAATTGTTCCGATTTCCACAGTGAACATTACCGGGTTCCTGAATAAAGTGCGTGGATTTAATTTAAGGAAGGATTGCTTAATACCTTCTTTCACTAATGAAGGTTCAAATAATTTGTTTGATCTTTTATGTATTGACATGTTCTAAATTGATAATTAAAAAACTGATAATTTGAGATTCATGATTCACTTTTCACATTTACCTAAAAAATTCTGCAATGGGTCCCAACGTTAATGCCGGGAAAAAACTCAACGCCGCCAGGATGAATATCACGGCAAATACCATAATTCCAAAAGTGCCGGTATCTGTTTTTAAGGTTCCTGCGCTTTCAGGAATATATTTTTTCTTTGCCAAAATACCCGCAATAGCCACTGGGCCTATAATTGGTATATATCGTGACAATAACATAATGATGCCATCAGAAATATTCCAAAATGGCGTATTGGCACCCAGTCCTGCGAACTCTGATCCGTTGTTTGCTGAAGCAGAACAATATTCATAAAGCATTTCAGAAAATCCATGATACCCTGAATTATTTAACCAGCCTGTATATGCCTGCGGATTATGCGCATACAGATAAGTTGATAATGCTGTGCCGGAAAGGATAAGCAAAGGATGCAGTAAAGCAACAATCATAGCAATTTTCATTTCTTTCGCCTCTATTTTTTTTCCTAAAAATTCCGGTGTTCTTCCCACCATTAATCCACTAATGAAAACTGCAATAATGAGAAAAATATAAAAGTTCAGAAATCCAACACCCACACCTCCATAAAAAGAATTGACCATCATGCCCAACATAGCACACATACCACTTATTGGATTGAAACTATCATGCATGGAATTTACAGAACCATTAGAAGTAACTGTTGTTGTGATACCCCAATAAGCGGAAGCTGCAGAGCCAAAGCGAATTTCTTTTCCCTCCATATTGCCTGTGTGTTGAGCAATATTCATTTTAGCAATTGCCGGATTTCCAATCATTTCATAATGCACTGCCGGGATTAGCAGGCATAAAAAACCAATCGTCATTACGAAAAAGATCATCCATGCGAATTTTTTTCTTTTGAGAATAAAACCCAGTGCAAACAACATGGCAATTGGGATTAATATAATGCTGATGTCTTCAAGGATGTTGGTAAAATAATTAGGATTTTCCAACGGATGGGCAGAGTTAGCGCCATAGAAGCCACCTCCATTTGTTCCTAATTGTTTTATGGCAACCATTGCTGCCACAGGCCCACGGCTTACATTTACGGTATCGCCCTGCATGGAAATGTATTTTGCTTTTCCCTGGAATGTCATAGGGGAGCCATTAAAAACGAGCAATACGGCCAGTACAATTGCTAATGGCAATAAAATCCTGGTGCATGATTTTACAAAATAGTTATAAAAATTACCCAACTTTTCCGTTGTTCTTTCTTTCATCGCCATAAACACCACTGCACAGATAGCCATACCTGTAGCCGCGCTGATAAACTGAAATAACATTAGAATCAATTGACCGAGATAAGACACACCTGTTTCTCCTGAATAGTGTTGCAGGTTGGTATTGGAAATAAAACTTACTGAAGTATTGAAAGCAAGATCCGCGCTCATGGAAGGATTGCCATCGGGATTGAGAGGAAGCCAACTCATATTCATCAACACAAACATTGAAAATATAAACCAGATAAGATTGATCGTTAATAATGCAATAAGATGTTGCTTCCAGTTCATTTCTTTATCCGGATTGATACCGCTGAGTTTGAAAAAAAGTTTATCTATCGGATTAAGAAAGCGATCCGGCCATGTTTTTTCTCCTTCATATACTTTACCAATATATTTTCCTAATGGAATTGCAATAACAATTGTTGCCAAAAAGATGACTATGATTCCTAAAATTTCTGTGTTCATGATTAAATGTTTGATTACATCAACGAGTTTGTCTACTAAAATTTTTCCGGTTTTATCAATACATAACAGAGATAAATAAAAACCAAAATGGATACGATGAATAAAAGGAGCATGATTTTGTTTCTTATTGTAAAAGAAAAAAGAATGCCCTCTTGAAAAATTGTCAAATCTTTGTTGTCGAACCCTTATTAATAAAGGATTTAGGAAAGATTTAAATATTTAGAGGAATTTAGTTGAAATAAAAAAACCCTTCCGTTTTGGAAAGGTTTTTTCATTTTGGTGGTGAGGTTGTGGGATTGTGGGGTGTGGAATCGCGCGGCGGCGCGCTCCTACCGTTATTTCATTGTATCTCCATCCCAATTATAAATATTGTTGGCGATGTAATTACTAATTCGGTTATAAGATTCATGATTCCTAATGATATGATCATGAAATTTTGATTGCCATGTAAAATGGGGAAAATCATTTTTGTTACACCATTTTTTTACATCTCCTTTATAATGATTGATTATAGATGAAACAGAACCAGGTAACAAAGGTTTTAATCCTTTTTCCCGGTCAGGCCTTTCCCTGGATATTTCCGGTTGAATTTCCAGATTGGTATCTTCTGTTTTATTAACTGAAATAATCAGGTGAACATGATTGGGCATTATTTCCCATTCACCCAGGGTGACCATTGGATATGTAACGGGTATCTTTAAAATGAATTCTTTAGCCATTTCGTCAATTGATGATAAATGCATAACGGCATCCTCATTCCTTCCTGAAATTTCACCAAAAAAATTAATTCGGTCTTTAGTGCAGATAGTAATAAAATAATCTCCTGATGCTGAATAATCATAACCGGGCAAACGGTATTGTTTGTGATTTTTGTAGATCATGATTTTATTTTCAATATAGGAATTTTGTTTCAAAATGATCGCGCCGCGGCGCGATCCCACAATCCCACAATCCCACAATCCCACAATCCCTCAGTTCCACAGTTCCACAGTTCCACAGTTCCATAGTTCCATAGTTCTACAATTTATATTCTTCTATTTTCCTATACAAGGTTGTCAATCCAATATTCAGTAATCTGGAGGCTTCGGCTTTATTCCCCTTTGTATGCGATAAAACTTTCAGGATATGTTGTTTTTCAATTTCTGCTAATTCAAAGGAACTGCTGAAATTATTTTCTAATTTCAATTGCATGTCCGAAGGCAAACTGCTCTCGGTGAGCCATTCTCCATCTTCCAGAATCAGGGCCCTTTCAATGGTATTTTTTAATTCACGGATATTCCCTTTCCAATTTTGATGTTGCAATATTTTAATGGCTTCTGAATTAATTCCTATTAATTTTTTATTTATTTTTCCTGCAAAAAAAGATAAATAAAAATTTGCCAATTCTGGTATATCTTCTTTTCGATCTCTTAATGATGGTAAAAAAATAGTAAATACATTGAGGCGATAAAAAAGATCTTCACGGAATTTTCCTTTTTTAATTTCTTCTTCCAGGTTTTTGTTGGTTGCAGCGATGATCCGCACATTTACTTTTATAGATTTGGTATCACCCACTTTTATAAATTCCGAAGTTTCAAGAACCCTTAATAATTTGCTTTGGAGATCCAAATGCATTTCGCCTATTTCATCCAAAAATAAGGTGCCTCCATTGGCTTCTTCTATCAATCCTTTTTTATCTTTTATCGCTCCGGTAAATGCACCTTCTTTATGGCCAAAAAGTTCGCTTTCCAATAATTCATTCGAAAATGCACTGCAGTTAAGAGCCACAAAAGATTTATTTTTTCTGCTTCCTTCATTATGAATTGCCTGTGCGAATACTTCTTTACCGGTACCCGTTTCACCTAATAATAAAACATTTGCATCAGTAGGGGCAACTTTTTTTGCGAGAGAAATAGCCGCTTGAATTGCTTTTGATTTCCCCGTAATACTTTCAAAACTATATTTTTTACCAACTTCCTTTTCTAACTGCTGAACACGTTTTTTCAAAAATACTTTTTCGAAAGCTTTGCTCAACAAAGGGATTATCTTGTCGTTGTCATCTCCTTTTACCAAATAATCAAAAGCACCGTTTTTCATGGCTTGTATTCCATCGGAGATGTTACTATAGGCGGTAAGTAAAATAATTTCTGTTAATGGAAATTTTGATTTCGCATCTTTGATGAAATCTATGCCATTACCATCGGGCAGTTTTACATCACAAAGAATTACGTCAGGCTCTTCTTTTTCGATCGCTTTCATTCCTGATTTTAAATTTCCTGATTCTATAACAGAATATCCTTCTAACTTGATTAGGCGTCCTAGTAGATTTCTTAGTTTTTCTTCATCATCAATTATTAAAATTTTCCCGGGCATGAAATTTTATTTTTCTTTTCTAAATTTAAAATCAATTCGCAATCCAAGAATTTTTTTATCTATTTATTCATGGAGAAATATACTGCTAAGATAAGGGGATAGGCAAATAAAATTGAATTTATGTAATTATGTTAGCCTTCTTGCTTTTGTCCTGTCATTATGCAACAAACTTCTAACGACAGATTCACAAGGGAAATGGAAATTCCTGCTTTTTCTTACCTTGTATGTTTGGCTATAACATGATAGCTTATACGAAAATATAAACTTATTGAGAAGTATTAGAAGGGAATATAATATATTATGCTAAATTTCAACTGGATTTTCCTGCAGATCAATAGCGGTTTTTAATTTTCTCAAAATATTATTTTCAAGAGAAGGCGTAGAGGGGTTTATTTCATACCAATTGCCTTCTTTTGTTTTGTACAACTTATAAGGATGTAATTCAGAAGTCCCGTCCATTTTGTTGAAAGTATATTCCTGCAGGATAGCAACAACACTGCCTAGCGCATTGGTCATTTCAAAAGGACTCACTGAATAAAAATATTCTTCTTCATCCGGAGTGGTAATTTGATTGTTAGTTATGATAGTCATGATAGGGGTTATAATACAATAATAGATTAGCTATATTAATTTGACAAATAAATTTATTCACATTTGTGAATTAAATCTCACCTTCTAAGTATTTTTTTGATGACGTAAATGTGAATATCTGATCTTTTAGTGAATCCAAGATCATTATATAATTTTATAGCTTTCATATTGTGATCTACTACGTGAAGGAAAGGAATTTCTGATGATGAGCGGATCCTAAAAATCTGGCTTAGAATTAGTTGGGTTGCTAGGCCTTTTTTCATAAAATCCGGATGAGTACATACTGCACTGATTTCTGCATAAGGGCATGGATGCAATCTTTGGCCGGCCATTGCCACCAACTTACCATTGTCGAAAATACCTTCATAATGCCCAAACCTTATAGTACCATTTTTAAATGGGCCAGGGTGAGTCAATTCAGTTAATTGAATCATTTCTTCTGTATTCTGTTCTCCTAATGAAATAATATTTTTATTTCCGAGAGATTTTATAAATGTATTGGCGTAAACCATCTGCAAAACATGTAAACTTTCAATGATTTCCCATGAGCCGGGAAACAAGATTTCATTTGTAGAAACAACTACACATCTTCTTCCATCTTTAATGTGATTATAAAGAATATCAAAATTCTCAAAAGTATATTCTTTAAGTCCAACAAACGGAGCTACATCATCAGCAAAAAATTTTACAGTTTCAGTCCCCAATGCTAAAGATTGGTTTCCGGAAATTAAGGCATTCCAAACAGGATTATCTAATTCATGATCCATTTCTCATATTTTTAATAAAGATTCAAACTTGCCGTAATCGGATTTAGAATATTTACCCGGTTTAAATAACTCTTGAAAATTGAATAAATTAAATAGTTCTTTTTCAATCATCTTCAAATGCTTTTAATTTTTCGTGTATTCATAGCGATTATCATTATTTGTTTCATTATCAACTAATGTATGTTTCTTTCTAGCTAACTCTTTCATCAGTTGATTTAATAAGGATCGTTTGATTTAATTTCAACCTCCCTGCTAAGATTGCTGTTCCAAATCCCAAAATACCGATGAGTGTAAATGACCAGCGAAGGCTTATTGCTTGGGCAATGAATCCTATAAGCGGGGGGCCTATCAAAAAGCCAAGAAAACCTATGGTAGAAACCGCCGCTAAAGCCGCACCGGCAGACATGGTCGTTGATTTACCCGCCAGGCCATATACGATAGGAACCACGGAAGACACTCCAAAACCTACCAGGAAAAATCCGGCAGTAGCCGAGAGAAGATAGGGGAAAATAACAGCAGTTAACAAACCGGTTGTTATCAAAGCGCCACTGAATTGTAACATTCTTTTTACTCCAAATTTTGTAACCAATCTATCACCAAGAAACCGCCCAAGAGCCATGTTGCCCGTAAATGCCACATACCCTATGGTAACTAATGATGCCGGCGAATGAACTATATTCTTAAAATAAACCCCGCTCCAGTCAGACATAGCGCCTTCACTTAGCAGGCAACAAAAAGCTATAAGACCAAGCAATAAAAGTTTACTGTCAGGTTTTACAAATACTTTTTGTGGCTGCCTTTTACCAACATCATGTGGAATAGTGGATTGAAAAGATACCAAAACAAGAAGAATAGAAAGGAATGCTACAAAAGAAAAATGAATGGAAGGAGAAATATCCTTAGAAACAAAAAAAGTTCCTATCAATGCACCGCTAAAACCGGCAAGGCTCCATAATCCGTGAAAAGAGGCCATAACTGATCTGCCATACAAGAGTTCGACACCTACAGCCTGGGTATTCATCGCAATATTGATGAGGTTACCAGCCATTCCGAAAAAAAATAATGAAAGTGTTAATAGTGCTACAGTTGGAGATAATGATAATAGAATAAGAATCAGTGGATACAAAAAGGACCCAATAATTAGCATGGGCCTGCTCCCATATCGCGAAACGAGCCAACCTGAGATGGGCAGACTTACCATTAAACCTACCGGCAATGCAAACAATACGCCACCCAAACCTGCATCGCTTAAATGTAATTTATATTTTATGGCTGGAATCCTGCTCGCCCATGTAGAAAATGTGAGCCCGGCAATAAAGAAGAATACACTCGCTGAGATTCTGTATCTCCGTAATAGATATGTCTTTTTCAAATTGCCATTTTGCATTTTATATTTTGTATTCCAATTGTGCAAAAATAATATGTTATAAACTGAATTTAGAAAATTGTAGAATTTGTATTCTAAAAATTATGGTGAAAAAATTCTACTTCAAGATAGAATAGAGTCACAAAAAAAATAATATTTCAAATGCCTTGCTCCACTATTAAAGAGTTGAAAGGCATAAGGCCATTCAAAATAATTTAAAAGATTATTTAAGGCCGCACTTTTTTTTGAATCCCGATAATGATTTGGGATTCATTTTTATAATAATTTCTTCTTCACAAATTATTAAACAAATATTTTTCTGGCACGCTATTTACGTTATTTATGATTAACTAAAATTTTATATTATGCTTAAATGGGCCGCAATCTTTTTCATTATAGCAATCATCGCAGCGATCTTTGGCTTCGGTGGAATAGCTGCAGGCGCTGCTTCTATTGCTAAGTTTTTATTCTTTATTTTTATCGTTTTGTTTGTGCTGACTTTAATATTTGGCGCTAAGCTGTTTAAAAAATAAAAAGATTATCCTTTGCGCAAAAACGATAAAAGTGTAAGTAACTGGTTATGTTTTACCTTCAATATGGGAAAAGGCGTGGATTTAATTACTCATTTTTATTAATCAGTTGCTATACATAAATCGAATTCTGAGACAAAGATATAAGTGTTCTTTTTTTAATTGCTTTCAAGAACTTTTTGATTTTACCCGGCTTTGTTTATTTATCAATTCACAAAAAAGAAAAAGAGACTGAATCAAATTTATTTTGAGACAGCCTCCTCTTGTTCAAAAAATTTAAACTATTTCGGAGTACCAGTCCCACTAGTCTGTATCCGATTCTCTTCCTGCTGTATTCCTGTATTTTTATATTGGTTTACTTTTACTTTCTGATTACCAAAGTTCCAGGTGAAGGTAAGATTGGCCGCACGATCCAAAAGATGAAATGCGGAATTAGCATTAATACCTCCAAAGTCTATTTTACCTTTAAATTGCATAGTTTGAAAAACATCCTGCACATTAAGTTTCAATGTACCCTTATCTTTCATTAAAGATTTTGCAATGCCTGCTGATACCATCCCAACCGGGCTGATAATAGAGGGCCCCATAATGGAAGAGCTTCTATACATACCGCTTAAATCTCCTTTCCAGCCATGTGGAAGAATAAAATTTTGTTGTGTGTATAACATAAAGGAAGTAATTCCTTTATTCAAAGCAAACCCATCGTAAACACCTTTATATAAATTGTAATAACCTTGTAAGCTATTGTAGGTATGCCACCAGGGTGTTATATTTAAAGGGATGCCCAGTGTTAAAGTCAGGTTATCCAATGTAGCCAGGTTACCCATTGTTTGATAAGTGACATGCGTAGAGTCGTTCTGCCTGATAATCTGGGTCATAATGTCGCTGGTTTTACTATAGCTCAAAACGGCCGAATACTTTTGCTTTAAAGTATAGGATAGTTCAGCAGAATTTATAAATTGTGGCTTCAGATATGGGTTGCCTTCGCGATAAGTATATTCATCTATATAATAAATAAATGGATTTAGGCTTTGATAATCCGGTCGGTCAACTCGCCTGGCATAGGAAAGACTGAAAATATGGTTTGGATTGATCACTTTTGTGAGTGACAAATTCGGAAAAAGATCAAAATAATTGTTTTTATTAAGGGAGTCTGAATTTAACTGATCGGTATGAGTAATCGTTTGTTCTCCACGCACACCTGCATTAGCGCTCCATCCCTTTTTAAAAGTTTTGGCGAGACTAATATAAGCGGCATTTACATTCTCCTTATAAATAAAGTGGTTGGTGTTGCCGGGATCATTTACCCAGTTATCATTTTTAAAAATTTCAAATTGGCTATTATTATCCGAATTGACAAAACTGTATTTTAGTCCCCCCGACAATTTGATTTGTCCTTTAAAAGGATGTGTATAATCCAATTTGGCAGCATAAATATTGATATTGCTGGGTTGTGTTCCCTTCAGCAGATTAGGGTCATGCAATGAATTTCCCAGCGCGTCCGTTACATTAGTAGTCAATGATTGCGGCATGGACATATTAAAATTGTTGTAGTCAAGGTTAGCCGTCAGAGAACTACCTTTATCGTTGTCTAATGTATAATGCACATTAGCTCCTTTATTTTGCCAGTTATATCCTATATGATTAGTGGAAGTTGAAATAGAATCATTGTTTCCTGAACCATCCACGAAATGTACCGGGCTGTAGGTGTTGAAATCACCCTGGTTAAATGAACCGTTAGCCACGAAGCCGATAGTTTGTTTAGGTGTCAGATAAAAATCCATTCCTAATTGCGCTGTATTATTATTACCGATACTCTGCATACGGCTTTCCTGTTGCATTTGAGTTTGTATGATTTTGGAATTCGGCTCATAAAAAATACGGTCAATATCCATTTCAAATTTATTATTAGTGTGCGCAAAATTATAATTGCTGTATAAGCTGAAATGTTTGTTCTTATAATTAATGGATCCACCGGCATTATATTTTGGATATTGGCCATAGCCTGCTCCTGCTGTCAGGTTGCCATTGAATCCCATCGCTGTATTTTTTTTCAATACAATATTGATCAGTCCTGCAGTGCCTTCGGCAGAATATTTCACAGGTGGTTGTGTCATCAGTTCTATTTGTGAAACAGAACTTGCCGGCATGGCTTTCAACATGGTGGCTAACTGACTGGCAGATAGATGCGTGGGTTGGCCGTTGAACATGACATTCACCCCGCTTTTTCCATTCATTGAAATATTACCGTCCTGATCCACGAATATACCTGGGGACTTTTCCAATACTTCCATCACACTGTTCCCTGCGCTTACCGGACTGTTCTCCACGTTCACAATGGTCTGTCCCGGTTTGTGTTGGATAAAAGGCTTGATTGCCTTTACCTGTACGTCTTTTAATAATTCCGTACTGGTGCCTAAAGCGATGGCAGGAATCGTAACTTCATCATGGGCATTGGTCAATGAAAAAGGTTGTGTGTAAACTTTATTCATTCCTGTAACGGAGACTGCTATCACATAATTTCCGAATGTGATTTTTTCAAAATGATATTTTCCTGATGTATCGGAGATAGCCCCTTTGATTAATGCGGAGTCTGACGCTTTGAGCAAAGTGACTGTAGCAAATGCAGCAGGTGTTTGATTATTATTTATAATTTGCCCTGATATTTTCCCGGTATTATTTTCCTGGGCAAAACCTTGTGTAGCAAAAAATGAAGCACTCAATAAGGGCAGCAAAAAGGATAAAACTTTCATATTCTTAATTTAAAATAAAGGTTTGTTGATTCATAAAAACGATGCAAATAAATCAACACTGCATTTTTTGAAAAAGCGATTTCGGCAGACGCCCTGAAAAGTAGGATGAATGATTTGGTTTAGAAGGCGAAATTCACCGACAATTATATTTACAAGGTTAGTCGGCTATTTTTGATCATTCATTGGTTAAATATAGGTTTTCGTCAACAGGAATTTATTTATCATAATCCTTACTTTATTTTCGTAGTATGAATCAATTGCAAAAAGTATGGCAAAAAAGTTTTGCAGATAAACGGTATCGCATTGGGCTGCATGTGCTGTTCTGGCTCGTTTATTTATTTCTGATCTTCGTAGTTGATTTTTTCATTAACAATTCTATGATTCCGAAATGGCATTTCGATTATGATGGTATTCTGGGAACTTTGGTAGCCAATCTACTGTTGATGAGCGTGACTTATTATCTTACCATATTCTTATCTTATCGAAGGATTTTTATCAAAAAAAGATATATACAGGGTCTGTTTTATTTGATTGTTTGCATTATTGTCTATATCCAATTATTTTATTTTGTCGAAAGTATAGCAATAAATTACGCTGAAAGGTTGACAAAGCCGCTTCCGCCTTATACGAAATCAATAGCTATGTATACAGATAAGGGATATGTATATTTTATGACTGTCCCAATTCTGATTTTCCAAATTGCCATTTCCTGTTTTTTCTATTTGTTTCTTCCTGTTTGTTGTAAATTTTTAAGGGATCAACTGCGAATGCAAAAAAGACAGTCTGAATTGAAAAAGAAGAATATTCAATTAGAGATGGATTTTCTGAAAGCGCAAATACATCCCCACTTTTTATTCAATACTTTAAATAATATTTATTCCTTGGTCACCCATAAAGAAAATAAGAAATCGGCGGAAATGGTTTCCGGACTTTCCTCTTTACTTCGTTATGCATTGTATGATGGTAAAACGGAATTTATTTTATTAGAAAAAGAAATCAATATGGTCAGAGATGCCATCAACAGCTATATGAATGACTTCATCATTAAACCCATATCGGGTTTGCGATTGCATAAACCCCCGGAATGCTGCCTCCAGTTCTTCTGCATCTATGCCTTTGATAATATTTCGAATCGTTGTGTAAGCTGATGCTTTTTTCCAACTCAGTGACAGCTCTCTTTTTATTTCGGTAAACTTGCCTTTAATAAAACGGCTAATATCTCTGTACGATTTTGCATTACATAAAATAGCTATTACCGATAGCAATAGTATGTTGCGCAATTCGTATTTTTGTCCCTGTGGACGGCGAAAGTCTTTAATGTCTGTAAAAAAGGTAGTAA
>DATKQQ010000066.1:0-32573 GCA_035532615.1 Hanamia sp. | reverse complement strand
CCTGAAAATAATACGCCTATTGGTTCCTGTTTAGGAATTGATAATAACCATTTCTGACATTCATTAGCCAGCGCTCCAATATAAGTTTTGCCGATTACATCAAGGTCATTGGTTAAGCTGTTTCTTTTTGGCTCAAAGAAACGGGTATAAACAGGATTAGGATCCGGACAACCTACTACTTCTAACTGCACTACATAATGCGCAGGTACCATCCTTGTATAAGAAGGATGGAACTGAGTATGAAGCCCTTTTGTTTTCAAATAATTATAAATTTCATCAATCCGCTCTGCAACAATAAGCAACGGCCCTGATACTTGTTTAGCGAGAAAATAACGCATCGGTCTTCCGATGGAACGCGCCATATATACATGTTGGCCTACTTTCTCTACTATCGCAAATTGACCTTCTATTTTTCTTACCCGCTCTGCATCACCGGAAATTATAGCGGCAGAAGCCTCCTCAGGAGTCATGTTAAATATAATATTGCTGCTATTGTCAAGGAGACTTACAAAGTCGTTCACGGGTTGTGTTGTAGTATTCATTTTTAAAAAATTTTCGAGATTGATTAACCTAATAAAACAAATGTAGACAATTTGTTTTTCGGTATATTTTAATCCTATTTATTAAGACGAAAATTTCTGTTAATTCATTCAACTATAAATAAAATTCACCAGCTAATTAAAGCCGTCTTTATTTGCAAAACCAACTTACATTTACCGGTTATAAGAATATCTATTTTTTGTAAGTTATTCTGTCAGACTTCCTCCGGTTGAAGATATCCTTCATGAGCAAGCTTGTAACCCATTTCATCATAGGCTTCTTTTTCTTTTGGAGCCCAGGTTCCCAATCCATCTACATAACGGTTGTACATGCAAAAGGCAGCAGCAATTAATACTGTATCATGTATTTCCAGATCAGTAGCTCCCTGTTCTTTTGCTTTAGCTATATCTTCAGGAAGAACAGATTTCCCACTTTTTTGCACTTTAGCCGCTATGTTCAAAAGAGCTCTCAATTTGGGAGAAACATTTGTTTCTTTAAAGTCTTTTTTAATATCGTCAATGAGGGAAAGGCCGGTGCCGAGATGGTGAGATGCTGAAGCACCATGAGAAGTATGACAGAAATGACAATCATTTTTCCAGGAAACATAGGATGCAATCACCTCCCTTTCACCACTTGAAAGAGTAGATGGGCCTCTTAATAATACTTCAGCCAATTCGCAAAGAGGTTTAGCAGTCGCGGGCCGAAAATTGAACAGACAAACGATTCCCGGCAATTGCTCATTCATTAATTTAATATGTGCCATAAATGTGTTTTAATAAAGTTTTAAAAATAGTTAATACGAATAAATACAATCATACACTCAATAATGTTGATAGTTTAATCCTGAATGCATGATGGGTAAATATAGGTATAAAAGCCTGAAATACATCCTGGCTTTATTTAATGGAGCGATAGAATTTTTAAGCGCAAGGATGCTTCCAGTAAACCAATATTTTTAGAAGATTCTTATTTGCTTTATTTTTTCTTTTCTTTTAATTACTATCAATCGCTTCCATTCTGAATGAATCCACATCCGGTGTATGGTGTTCCTTCTTCATGATATCTTCTATCTGCTTTACAATGTCAGAATGCTGTGATGCTACATCATGCTGCTCCTGAATATCATTATCCAAATCATACAATTGGATTTTCATGTTTCCTTTTTTGATATTCATTCTGATTCCTTTCCATTTGCCAATGCGAACCGCTTGCTGGACGCCGTATTGCGGAAATTCCCAATAAAGAAAAGGATGTTTTACCTGTTTCTCCTGGTTTCCCAATAAGGTGGGAAGAATACTGATTCCGTCAATATTTTTAGGAGCGCTCATATTGGCAATCCGGCAAGCCGTAGGCATAAAATCCCACGTCGCAGTAATTAAATCACTTCTGCTACCAGGTTTTATCTTGCCAGGCCATGATACGATAAATGGCTCGCGGATTCCTCCTTCGTAAAGAAAACCTTTTCCCCATCCGTACTCACTTTTAAAAGGCCCGTTACTATCAAAGAAAGGACAGTCTGCACCTCCTTCATTGGATGCTCCGTTATCACTTGAAAATATAATAATGGTATTATCATATATTCCTGCTTTTTTTAATTCCTTTACGATCTGTCCTATATGTTCATCAAAAAGGGTTATCATAGCTGCATGAGTGGCGCGTGGATAACGGCATGGCACGTAGCTGCCTCCTAAGAATGGCTTTTCATCTCCAAATTTTTTATGATAATATTCCACTAATTTTTCGGGGGCCTGCATAGAAGCATGAGGAAGCGGATCAGGATAGTACAGGAAAAAAGGATGATTTTTATTCTTATCAATGAACCTGAGCGCTTCTTTAATGATGAAGTCAGGAGCATAATCATTTTGCGTGTAAATCGCATAATTCTTAGGGTCAAGAGGATCAAGGTTGGCAGGAAATTTAATATTGGGATCCTGTATTTTATTATTTAACGGAACCCTATAAGTATTTTCCCATAAATGGCCAGGGTAATATTGATGATCCTGTCTCTGGCACAAAGAACCATAAAAAAAATCGAACCCCTGATTGTTCGGGATACCTGTACTCATAGGTCCACCCAATCCCCATTTACCTACAAGTCCTGTATAGTAACCGGCTTTCTTCAACACTTTTGCAATAGTAATTGTTGAATCCGGGATGGGTAATTGCCCCTCCAGCGCAGGATTGGCTTCCATTGCTTTAAAGCTCCATACATCTCCCCGTTCTGCCCACTCATCATTGCCGCGAATGTATGCATGTCCTGAATTGATACCCGTCATTAATGAATACCTGGAGGGGGCACATACAGGCATGGCATAAAACTGTGTAAATAACATTCCGTTTTTTGCCAGCGCATCAATGTTTGGTGTTTCAATTTTTTTCTGACCATAAGGGCCAACATCTCCATATCCTATATCATCCGCTAAAATATAAACGATGTTTGGTTTTTGAGTCCGTCTGGCTTTTGTTTGGGCAAAAGAAAAAAAAGTTGATGCAATACATAGCAAAGTGAAAAGAATTTTTGTTTTCATTTTATGTTCTGATTAAATAAGGTATATTAATAGATTGAATATTCACATCCTCTACTTTTTATTTTTCTAAAAGCTATTAAAAGCGCGGATGGATAAACAAACTTGAAGTATGACTTTATTGGTTAGTTTTTTACAACCCATAAACTCCCTTTTTGCCTGATATCTCCGGAAGAACTGCCCACCATAGTTTTAAATTCGCCTGGTTCTACAACCTGCTTCATTTGCCTGTTCCAAAGTGATAATTGTTTTGCCTGAATGGTAAAATTTACTACACTGCTTTCACCTGGCTTTAATGTAACACGCTCAAATCCTTTTAACGCTATCAAAGGAGTAGTAACACTGCTCACTACATCCCGCACATACAACTCCGCTACCTCTGTACCTGTTACTCTGCCGGTATTCTTTATGTTTACACTTATAATGGCTTTCCCTGTGTCCGTTATTTTTCCGGGATTGATTTGCATTTCCGAATACTGAAAAGTAGTATAGCTAAGTCCAAGTCCAAATGGAAAAAGAGGTGTATTTTTTTCATCCACATATCTATGCAGCGAGGTGGGTTTATGATCATAATAAAAAGGTAATTGTCCTGTTGAACGGGGAAATGTAATAGGCAATTTCCCCGAAGGATTTACCTTACCAAGCAATACATCGGCAACAGCCAAACCGCCTTTTTCTCCTGCATACCACGCTTCTACAATAGATGGAATATGCATAGCTGTCCAGTTAATCGTTAATGGTCTTCCATTAAGCAAAACTACGACTACTGGCTTACCAGTACCATAAATTGCCTGGATCAAATGCATTTGCCGCTGGTCCAAATTGAGGTCAGCTCTGTCTTTCCCTTCTCCATCCACTTGCTCACTTTCTCCAAGCACTACAATGGATAGATCACACTTCCGCGATGTATTTATCGCATTCTGCAAAAGATTCGCTTGTACATTCCCGGATGGATCATCACTGTATCCTTCAGCATAATTAATCTTTAATGAATTTTTCGCACGCTGCTTAAGTCCATCTAAAATGGATACTCCTTTTTCACCCGGAACAACATAGTCTCCCATGTAAGTACTGGCTGCCAATGGTCCGATTACCGCAACAGAATGAACATTCTTATTCAAGGGTAGCAAATGTCCATCGTTCTTTAGAAGACAAATGCCTTCCTGTGCTGCTTTTAAAGCCAATGCCTGATTTTTGGCCGTATGATAAACTTTGGCTGAAAGGGAGGTATCTGTATATGGATGGTCAAACAGACCTAACATAAATTTCACCCTCAATACATCTGCTACCGCTTTGTCTAAATCACTCATTGTTAAAGAATGATTCTTCAGATCATCAAGAATAGCATTCTCAAAATCTTTATGGCTAAAATCATAAAATTGCATATTCACACCGGCTTTGAGCGCCTGGGCTACAGCATCATCTATGTTTGCCGCTACATGATGATCTTCCCATGTCATTTTAATGGCTCCCAGATCTGATAACACAAAACCTTTAAAACCCCATTCTTTTCTTAAGACATCCGTGAGGAGCCATTTATTATCAATACATGGAATACCATCATCTTCACTATAAGCAGCCATAATTCCTTTAGCTCCGCCTACCTGGACTGCCTGTTCAAACGGGTACAGGAATGAAGAACGTGCTTCTCTTTCTCCAATGCTCACTGGAGAAGTATTGCTTCCTCCTTCAGGGATGCTGTGCATGGCAAAATGTTTTGGTTCGGCAATCACTGCATTGTCATCGTCCAGACTGTCACCCTGTAATCCTTTTACCATAGCAATTGCGTTACAGGCGTCTAAATAAGGATCTTCACCATAAGTTTCTTCTACACGTCCCCAACGAGGATCCCGTGCTAAACCGATTACAGGACTTAATAGCATATCCGTTCCACGCGAACGGGCCTCTGTTGCAATAACACGCCCAATATGATGTATTAAAGAACTATCCCACGAGCCTGCCAGCTCAAGAGGAATGGGGAAATACGTGGAACCCTTACCGTTATATCCATGTAAGCCTTCCTCTATGAACAAAACCGGTATCCCTAATCGCGTATGGTTCATGGCATAATTTTGTATCTTGTTGGCTATCGCTACACTTTCAGGATAAAAATCATGAATCGATCCAACTCCTGTTGAATCTAAAGACATTGCAGTTTTTTCTTCTGAATAAGACACTGCGTTGTGGCCGTCCATATTTGCTACCTCAACACCTTTATACATGTCAAGCTGCTTTATCTTTTCCATTACTGTCATCCGGGATAACAGATCGGAAACTCTTTCATTGATCGCTAAATCCGGATTTTGGTATGGATATTTATTACTGTTATTTTTTTGCGCAAAAGCAACTATCAATATGAATATAACCAGGTAATAAATTCTCGTTCTTTTCATTCTGATTTGATTTTATCAACCTTTTAAAAAAATTATTCAAAGTTCCTCATCCATTTCTTCCATTTTAAACCTGGATACTACTTCTTCTCACCCCACCAAAATGTGATAGGCAACTATAAAAAAGTAAGCATCTTTGGAAAACCATTCCTGAAGATGCTTACAAAGCTAATGTTCAGTTACGAAGGATCAGCGAAGTTAAATTACGAAGGGTGCCATTATTCTTGTTCAAAAAATATTAGATACCATTTACACTATAGCTTAGGTCAAAAAAAATAATCATTGCTATTATTTTTTTTATGAAAAAAGAATTTAATCATCCAGAACAGTTCCATTAATTTTCAATACCACTACTGTGGCTACAGAATCCAGAGCTATCTTAGGTAAATGAATTATCTGACCATTTAAACCTGTTTCCGTTTTAAGCTGTTTGCGTTTATCGGCTAACAAATAAGCTTTGATGATCTTATTTTTCATTGGCACTGTGATCTCTCCGTTTTCAGGCCATTTCGTTATTTCCAGGAATACTTCATGCGGCTTTTGGGTAGCATATCCAAAAGGCAAAGCAGTTTCGAACGGAGTACGATCCGAACCGTAAATCGCTTCTCCATTCACCTTCAGCCATTTCCCAATGGCCAATAATCTGTCCACTTCAGGTTGAGGAATTATACCCCTGCCATCAGGTCCTACATTTAAAAGAAAATTCCCTCCTCCACTGGCGCAGTGAATGAGGTTTGTGATCAACGTAGAAACAGATTTCCAATTGGTATCATCGCGTTTAAATCCCCATGTATCATTAATAGTCATGCACGTTTCCCATGGGCCCGGAAGTCCACGAACCGGAATTGTCTGTTCAGGAGTTCCATAATCCCCAACGCCATACCCAAGACGATTATTCACTATAATAGATGGGTTTATATTTTGGATATAGTTAAATACCTGGCGTGCATCTTCAGCGGTCCATCCCTTGAGCCAGCCTCCGTCAAACCAGATGAGATTGGTATGATATTGCGTGATCAGTTCATGCAATTGTTTCTCCATATATTGAATATATTGCTGAGGATGTGTGAGCTTAGTAGGGTTATAGGTTGGATGATCAGCATTTGTATCTGCTTCCTGTTGAAGATCCGTATGCCAGTCCATTACAGAATAATAAGTACAGAATTTAATACCCTCCCGATTGCATGCCTTACTCAACAATGCCATCGGATCAGTATGCCAGGGAGTTGCGTTAACCACATTGTACTTCGTGGCTTTAGTATTAAACATACAAAATCCATCATGATGTTTGGTAGTGATTACCATATATTTCATCCCTGCCTCCTTTGCAATTTTCGCCCATTGGTTGGCGTTAAAATCCACAGGATCAAATTTTGCAGCCAATTTTTCATATTGTTGGCGTGGAATATGGGCGTCAGTCATAAGCCATTCTCCTGCACCACTATTAGGCTTACCATCCCAGTAGCCGGCTGCTTCGCTGTACAAGCCCCAATGAATGAACATTCCAAACCGGGCATTTTCCCACCATTTCATATTAGTTGTGTCGTGTTTTTTTATTGACTGCGCGTTTAACCGGGAAGCAGACAAAGTGATTACTGCCAGAATTATCAACAGCCTCCTGGCCCAATTATCTTTCCATATTTTCTTTCTGTTTTTTTTTGTAATTTTCATGATATTATTTTTATTTGATTTTCAGGGTTAAATAATTTTAGATGGAGTTGCAACCAAATGCCTTAAAATGATCTTTTAAAGGTATTTAATAATTGGAATAAAAATTCATATCAATCGTTTGTTTTATTTTTAGCATTGGCGTGGTTTTAGTTCTAAAAAAAGAAAAGTAGTAACTAAATAGTACCGTTTACAAATCTGCTTTAATAATTCATTTACCTTACTACAAACACCTTCACACATATCAACATTCTTTAGCAAGAAGACAATCCATACGGCCACAATGCCTGTTTTCGAGCCGTGTATGAAAGAATAATTGTTTTAATTATTCGCAAATTAAAAATCGCTACTGACGTTCACTCTTTTTACATAACCATCAATAACAACATCAGATAATTTTTGTCCTTGTTTCTTTTGATTAATTAGTTTTTTAATCCCGTCTTCAAGCGAATGATTGATTCACTTGATTGAAGGGACTTTCCATAGCTCTCCCTGAGCAACAAATAAAATTCGTATTACATTTGACATTAGCAATACATTATGCTTTGTATTTTTTGAATATTTTTTCATTTCAAATTTTTTAAATTTTATTAATAGGCAGAGAAAAATCAACCCAATTTTTCGGCAGACAAATACAATGACCCTAATTTATTTTTATAATGATGATTCGCACCAAGCATTTGTAATATTCTAAAAATCTTTAAAAGCTTTTTCTAATATAGGGGAAGAAAATTAAAGAGCACCCAGGTTATAAATTTATTCAATTCATTCTTTTCATTTTCACTAATAAGTATTCGCCATTTAAAAAAAAATGGATACATTTTTTTCTTTGCCAAAAGCTTGAAACCATCATTCCTCGTTTTCAAATAATTTCTCTCATATACAAAAAGCGTATGCGTATATTTGAAGAAAGCAACAAAATAAAGTATTGAAATAATGACTGTCAAGCTTAATCTTACCATAAATGAATCAGTTGCCCGTCGAATAAAATCGTATGCCAGTCGCAAAAAAACATCTGTGTCTAAAATTGTTGAAAAGCAATTGGAGGAAATACTTAAAACAGAAAAAAAAGATGATTCTTTCCGAAAGTTTTTAGATAAATACGCAGGATCTATAAAAGGAAACATAGATTATGATTCTGCCAAAGACGAATACCTAAAAAAGAAACATGGCTTATAAAGTATTTCTCGATACCAACATAGTTTTAGATATTTTTCATCGCGACAGGTTTTTCTATGGTGACTCACTAGAATTGTTTTATTATCTGGACGAAAATAAATTCAACGCCTTTTATTCAGAAAGTGTTCTTACTACCATAGCTTATGTTTTGAGAAAAATAATGACGGCAAGCGAAATTAATAAGACAATTATCAATTTGAATAAGAAAATAACTTTCCTGCGTTGCTTTCCATCATTACCAGATAAATCACTATTGTCTGATCCACCTGATTTTGAAGATGCCTTACTTTATGAAATAGCGCTCCAACATCAACTGGATTATTTTATCACTTCAAACATAAAAGATTTTAAATCTTTTCAAAACGCAATGCTTCCCATGATGAATGCAAAAGGATTTAATAAAATATTGTTGGCTGTGAAATAAATTAAGAAAAAAGTATGGATGAATGCTTTTGCATGATTCCAATAAAACACCAATGATTAATCGAAGAACCTTAAAAAATCCATTTTTTCCTGAACAGTCGTTTACATCTTTAAAAATATTATATTGTAAATTGTGCAGGCGTTGCTTTACATTTTTATAATGGATAATAAAATAACCACTCTCAAAGAAATTGCCAACCGTTTGAATTTTTCTGTTTCAACCGTTTCAAGGGCTTTGCACAATCATCCAAGCATAGGACTGCGTACCACAGAGCAAGTCAAAAAACTGGCCAAAGAATTAAACTATGAGCCTAATCAAACTGCGCTTTTATTTAAACAACAAAAAACCAATACTATTGGTGTCATACTTCCTAATCTTAAAGAAGAATTTTTTTCTCAGGCGATCAATGGAATCGAAGATGTGGCAAAACAAAATAAATATAGTGTGCTTATCGGCCAGTCGCATGATGATGTGGAACAGGAAAAACAAATTATAAATGCCATGAAAAACCATCGTGTAGATGGGTTGATCGTTTCCATTTCGAAGCATACTAAAAACTATGACCACCTGACCGGAATGGAAAAATACAACATTCCTATAGTATTCTTTGACCGCGTTCCTGACCTCGACACCGTTCATAAAGTTTCTTCGGATATATCTGCTGGGACGAGGCTGGCTATAGAATTTCTTATTAAAAATGGCCACAAAAGAATAGGCGTTATTAACGGTCCTGAAGAAATGAAATCAAGTATGGAAAGAACAAATGCTTATATGGAAGTGCTCAAAAAGAAAAAAATAAAAATTGATCTTTCACTGATTAAAACAACAGACCTTACCCAGGAAAAAACTTACCAGGCCATGGATCAGTTCCTCAACTTAAAAAGACCTCCGACGGCAATAGTTACCATCAATGATTATGTAGCGCTGGATGCCATACAATACGCCCGACAATCGAAATTGAAAATAAATAAAGACATCTGTTTTGTGAGCTACGCTAATTTACCCATAACCAGTTACCTGGAATTTCCTCCATTAGCTTCGGTAGAACAATTCCCTTACCAGCAGGCGAAAAAAGCAACCGAAATATTATTTGATCTTTTTAAAAAACAAAAGAACCCTGATGTCGTTACTGCTTTTAAAAACCTTATTATAGAAGGGCAATTAGTGATTTATAAAAAATGAAAGAAGGTTGATATTATGCATTTGAATTTCTTGTTTTATTTTTTAGCTGCATAACGTCATTCAAATAAAACAAACGATTGCGTTTCCATTATCAGTTTTAGTAACCTAAGTTTGTTTATTAAAAAAAACAATGTCACCTGATAGAGAAATTCTTGAGGCTTATGATTTAGCAATAAATAACTTAAAGGTAGAACCCATACATAACGGACTTATTAACTCTACCTGGTTAGTAAAAAATTCGCACCAGTCTTTTATTTTACAAAAAATAAATCATCAGATTTTTAAAAATCCTGACGCTATTGCGTCCAATGTGAGATTAATTGCAGATTATTTATTGAAATATGATTCAGGGTATTTATTTGCAGCACCTATACCAACAAAGAATCACGAAGAAATGAAGCATGTAAAAGGGTCCGGCTATTTCAGACTGATTCCTTTTATTGAAAATTCACACACAATCAACACAGTTGAAAAACCGGAACAGGCTTTTGAAGCGTCAAAAAAGTTTGGAGAGTTTACCAGGTTATTATCCGGATTCCCTGTGGGAAAATTACAAATCACATTACCTGATTTTCATAATTTAACTTTAAGGTATCAACAGTTTTTGTATGCATTGGAAACAGGAAATAAAGCACGCATACACGAATCAAAAGAATTAATTGAATTCATAAAAAGCAATAAAAATATTGTTGATATTTATGAAAACATTTTGCATAATCCATCTTTCAAATTGCGTGTAACCCATCACGATACCAAAATAAGCAATGTCTTATTTGACAATAATGACAAAGGTTTATGTGTAATAGATCTTGACACGGTAATGCCGGGATATTTCATAAGCGATGTTGGCGACATGATGAGAACATACATCTCACCGGTAAACGAAGAAATAAAGGATTTTTCCAAAATTGAAATAAGAGAAGAATATTTTAAATCTATCTGGAATGGATATATGAGTGAAATGAAGGACGAACTAAACCCTGAAGAAAGAAGGCATTTTATCTATTCCGGCAAATTCATGATCTATATGCAGGCCATTCGTTTCCTCACCGATCATTTGAACAATGACACCTACTACGGAGCAAAATATGAAGGCCACAATTTTGTAAGAGCAGGAAACCAGGTTACTTTATTACAAAGATTGATGGAAAAAGAAAAGTTGTTGAAAAGCCTGATCAAAAAGAAATAAATATCTCAGGCATAATGATACAAGAAATAATTTTTTTAAAATTTAGCTTCCGCAATTTTATTTTTCATTAAAAGAAAATAGAAAGAAAGCAACACTATCATTAACTTTATATTATCTGCTAATAAAATAATCATTGTATGAATTCCATTCGTTGGGGGATGATAGGATGCGGAGATGTTACCGAAGTTAAAAGTGGTCCTGCATTCAATAAAGTAAACAACTCTTCTCTCGTTGCTGTCATGCGCAGAGATGCGGACAAAGCAAAAGATTATGCAGCGCGGCATAGCGTCCCCAAGTGGTATAGTGATGCAAAAGAACTGATCAATGATAAAGAAGTGAATGCCATTTATATTGCGACACCACCTGCTTTTCATGAAGGGTATGCGATAGCGGCCATCAACGCAGGCAAGCCTGTTTATATTGAAAAACCAATGGCATTAAACTTTGCATCCGCCAACATGATCGCGAAAGTTGCGAATGAAAAAAATATGAAAGTATCAATTGCTCATTATCGTCGCGGACAACCTCTCTTTAATAAAGTAAAAGAATTACTCAAAGAAAATATTATCGGTAAAATACGATTTGCTAAATTAGAATTCTATAAAAAACCACTTAATAAAGAAGCACTCACTATTCCAAAGGTAGCCTGGCGTGTAAATCCGGAAATCGCTGGTGGTGGCCTGTTTCACGATATTGCCCCACACCAGATTGACCTGATGTATTGGTTTTTTGGCGAGATAGAAAAAGCATCCGGTTATTCCACCAATCAATCAGGATCCTATAAAGCCGACGATATTGTATCAGGTAATATTTTGTTCAAATCAGGAGTTATTTTTAATGGTTTATGGTGCTTTAATGTGGCTCCTGAAAATGTGAAAGATTATTGTGAGATCCAGGGTTCTGAGGGGAAAATGCAATTTCCCATTTTTGAACACAAGAAAATAGAGATCATCAAAAACGGAAAAACTGAGATCGTTCCTTTTGAACCTCTCGAGCATGTGCAACAACCTTTAATACAAAAAGTGGTTGATTATTTTTTAGATAAAGGCCCCAATCCATGCAGCGCAGAAGATGGCGCGAAAGTAATGTGGTTGCTGGATCAGTTTACCGCAAAACAGGGCCATTGATTGCACTAATTTTCTAAAACTAACCCATTTTGATCCGTAGATTCAAATTATGAAGCCTCCTGTCATTAGATTCGATTATTATAGGATTGAAATACGTTTTTCCTGTTTTTAGGCTAAAGATCAGTTCCAAAATCTGTCTATCTTTGCAAAGAACAAATCCTTGTGCAAAAAATAAAAGAAACTCAATATGAAAGTGATACTTGATATAAAAGAAAATAATCGCGTTCCTTTTTTTATGGAATTAGTTAAAAGTCTTGATTACATAAGTGTTTTGAAAGAAGAGAAGGATGAACGTAAAGGCCAATTTATTGATGGTTTGATTGAAGCTTTTAATGATGTAAAATTATACGAACAGGGAAAGAAAAAACTTAAATCCGCAAAAGACTTGTTAAATGAGTTTTAATGTAATTGCTACAAGCCAGTTCGAAAAAAAATTAAAACGGCTGGCCAAAAAATACAAGTCTTTACCCAACGACCTCGTTCCCTTAATAAATAAATTTAGAACAAGATCCAACATTTGGAGTTCCAATTGGTAAAAACTGTTATAAAATACGAATCGCTATTTCTTCTAAAAACAAAGGGAAAAGCGGTGGTGGAAGAATGATTACCTATGTTCGCATACATAGAAATATTATATTCCTGATTGACATTTTCGACAAATCCGAGCAAGCTAATATCTCTGATAAAGAACTGCAAATGTTGATTGATATTCTCGCTGACGATTGATCTTTTCTACCAAAATAGCCATCTTAAAAAATCCAATCATTTATCTTCGCGGTCAAAATGTATCAATTACTTCGTAAGATATTGTTTTGGTTCGATGCAGAAGATGTTCATTATTTTTCAATGAATATGCTCTCTTTCTTCTGCCGGTTTTCCTTTATCAAAAATTATTTAAAGAAGAAATTCACTCCAAAAAATCCGAATCTTTCGAAAGAAGTTTTTGGAATTACTTTTTCAAATCCGGTTGGACTTGCGGCAGGTTTTGATAAAAATGCCAAATACCTTAATGAGTTGGAAGCATTAGGATTTGGATATGTAGAAATAGGAACCGTAACGCCATTGCCACAGGATGGAAATCCGAAACCTCGTTTATTTCGCTTACCAAAAGATAAGGCTTTAATTAACAGGATGGGGTTTAATAATGAAGGCGCTAAAGCCGCGGCAGAAATGGTGAAGAGCTATAAATTAAAAAATAAAAATTCAGAACTCGTCATCGGCGGCAATATCGGAAAAAATAAAATAACGCCTAATGAAGATGCGTGGAAAGATTATGAAATTTGTTTTAACGAATTACATGAAGTCGTAGATTATTTTGTGGTAAATGTAAGTTCGCCCAACACACCGGGGTTAAGAGATCTGCAAGAAAAAGATTCTTTAAAAAAAATCCTTACTAATCTTCAACAAATCAATCATTCAAAAAAAATTCAAAAACCTTTACTCTTAAAAATATCTCCTGATCTCAATCAAAATGATTTGGATGATATCGTTGACCTGGCATTGGAAATAAAATTGGATGGATTGGTAGTAGCCAACACCACTATAAGCCGCAATAATTTATCTGTGCCAGAAGATGAAATTAAAAAAATCGGTGCCGGCGGCCTTAGTGGAAAACCATTAAGAGAAGAAACCAATAGAATTACAAATTATATTTATCAAAAAACAAATGGATCTATTCCAATAATAGGTAGCGGTGGTATCTTAACTGAAAATGATACAAAAGAAAGATTTGAAAATGGCGCAAGCCTTATCCAGGTATGGACCGGATTTATTTATGAAGGTCCGGGAATCGTGAAGAAGATATTATCCCAATAATTCTATTTAGCCTGATCGCCCATATTAATCTCATCATTCTGGTATTCCGGTTCATCCAACTGAACCACTTTTCTGTTTTGTCTTTTGACCATTACCATATTCAGTACTTCAACAATAAAAGAAAATGCCATCCCGAAATAAATGTAATTTTTTAAATGAAGTTCCTCTGCTTTTTCAGCGGCCCACCCTTCCATCACAAGGCTTAATCCTATCATGACCAAAAAAGAAAGTGCCAGCATTTTAAAAGTGGGATGCTTTTGTATGAACCCCGCGATAATCGGACTGAAAATAAACATGATGATCATCGCAATCACCACAGCAGCTATCATTATTTCCACATGCTTTACTGTGCCTCCTGCGGTTATTACACTGTCAAATGAAAACACCATATCAATCAATACAATTTGAAAAATGGCTTGCGAAAAATTCAGTTGCTTACTCTTTGGTTTAATACTATGAGGATCTTCTCCTTCTAATTTTTGATGAATTTCATGTACCGATTTATAAATAAGAAATATACCACCACCGAGCATTACAATACTTGCCAAATCAAAACCTTTATCAAAAATGGTAAACACCGCTTTCCCTTTCTGAACCAATAACCATCCAAGTCCGAGCAATAAAATACTTCTTACAATGGAGCCCATAATTACCCACGCCAATCTTGCTTTTTTATGTTTTTCAGGCGGAAGCCTGTTGATAATAATGCTAACGAAAATCACATTATCAACACCAAGGATAATTTCGAGAATTACAAGAATAAAAAAACTGATAATGCTATCAGTTGTTAATAAATGACTCATCCAAAAAACATATTTATTAATAAAAATCTGTCATCAATTCCCGTTATCGGGTCTTACTTCTACTACTTTGTCAACAATATATTTGGTATCGCCGCGCCAGGGTAATTTTGCCATTTTTTCTTTATAGTGCACGCTGATGTCCTTTCCTTCCAGCATTAATAAGGAATCTGCTACCGACTCGTCAGTAACAGAAAAATCCCACATATAATTCATCATCATACTATTGTTGGCAGCATTGGTAACGCCGCCCAGGTTCATTTCCCCCTCATAAGTCTTAAACATAAACCCTTGTTTTGAGAACTTAATTAACCGCCCCGCACGATTACCTTCACTGTAAGTATAGCTGTATCGTGCTATGAGAAAAATAGCCAGGAAAACAACAATGATCCCGACTATGGTCAATAAGATTTTTTTCATTCTAATTATTTCCGCAAACATAAACAATCCATGCAAAAGAATCATTACATCAATGGTAAAAAGAAGGCCTGAAAGAAGTTGTAAATTGCGTAGATTTTAATTTAAAATAAAGAATATGAACATAGGTATAGTTTGTTACCCCACTTTTGGAGGGAGCGGCGTATTAGCTACAGAATTAGGAAAAGCGCTCGCAGAAAAAGGGCATTTCATTCACTTTATTACTTACGATCAGCCAGTAAGACTCGGCGGTTTTCATGCCAATATTTTTTATCATGAAGTGAGTGTGCCAACTTACCCACTTTTCGATTATCCGCCTTATGAGACAGCATTGGCGAGCACGATGGTTGATGTGATCACCAATGAAAAGATAGATCTTTTGCATGTTCATTATGCCATTCCTCATGCATCGGCGGCGTACATGGCACGACAAATACTTTTAAAAGAAGGGATTAATGTTCCCGTGATCACGACATTGCATGGAACAGATATCACTTTGGTAGGAAGAGATAAAACCTATCGGCCGGTGGTAACTTTTTCCATGAATGAAAGCGCTGCCATTACCGCAGTTTCTAAAAATCTTCGGGATGAAACGTATAAGAATTTTAAAATGGAAAAGGAAATAGAAGTGATCTATAATTTTGTGGATACCAGGCGCTTCAACAAAAAACCGGTTACACCCTTCAAACAAGTGATCGCTCCTAATAATGAAAAAATACTTTCACATGCTTCCAATTTTAGAAAAATAAAAAGGGTGGAAGATGTGGTTCATGTTTTTGCTAAAGTAAATAAAATGATACCTTCCAAGTTATTGTTGGTGGGTGATGGGCCCGAACGTTCTGCCATTGAAGACCTTTGCAGAAAAACCTGCGCACATGCCGATATCAGGTTCCTCGGAAGGCAGGAAGAAATGGAAGAAATTCTTGCCATTTCAGACCTTTTTCTTTTGCCCAGCGAATATGAAAGCTTTGGATTGGTAGCCCTGGAAGCCATGTCAGCAGGGGTTCCTGTAATCTCTACTAATGTAGGCGGGCTGCCTGAAATAAATATTAATGATGTAACAGGGTTTCTTAGCAAAGTTGGCAATGTAGAGGACATGAGTAATAATTGTATTAAAATACTTTCAGACGAAAAAGCTTTTGCTAAAATGAAAAAGAATGCCTTGGCGCAGGCAATGAAATTTGACATTAATAATATTGTTCCACAATATGAAGCATTATATAAAAAGGTGTTAGAGGAAAGTGTAGTAGAAGTAAAAAGTTAATCGTTCATTAGTTAATTTGTATGATAGTTATTAGTGACCAGGTTTTTACTACAAACTGAAAATAAAATTCTCATTTTTAGTTTGTCCACTGCTCATCACAAATCTATTACTAATTATTTTTTATTCCCATGACAAATCGCCAGATATTTTTAAATCACATCGGGCAAACTTCACCAAATCCGCTTGCACTGGAAATTGTAAAAGCCAGTGGCAGCAAGCTTTACGATATAAATAATAAGGAATACATCGATCTTATTGGCGGTATCAGCGTATGCAACGTGGGGCATGGAAATAAAAAAGTAATTGATGCTATCAAAAAACAGGCTGATAATTTTATGCACGTAATGGTGAATGGCGAATTGGTTTTGTCTCCTCAAACGGCGTATGCAAAATTGTTGACTGATCATTTACCTTCTTCTCTTAACTCTGTCTTTTTTACAACATCGGGAACGGAAGCAACTGAAGGTGCCATGAAATTGGCAAAGCGTTTTACAAACAGAACACAAATTGTTGCATTTAAAAATTCATATCATGGAAGTACGCAAGGGTCTCTCAGCATCATTGGCGATGAATATTGGCGCAATGCCTTTCGGCCACTGCTTCCGGATATTTTGCATTTGGATTATAATAATTTTGAAAGTCTCGAATCAATAACCAAACAAACCGCATGTGTAATCGCAGAAACCATCCAGGCAGAAGCGGGTGTAATTGTTCCCGATAAAAAATGGATGCTGGCGCTGAGAAAAAAATGTACTGACTCGGGAACATTATTAGTACTTGATGAAATACAATGTGGCTTTGGTCGTAATGGAACTTTGTGGGCATTTGAACAATTTGATATTATCCCGGATGTATTATTGCTGGGAAAAGCGCTTGGCGGCGGAATGCCGCTGGGTGCTTTTATTGCTGATAAAAAAATAATGGATTCATTAACCCATAATCCAATTCTCGGGCACATCAACACTTTTGGCGGACACCCGGTTTGTTGTGCTGCAGGAAATGCTGCTTTGGAATTTTTGGTAGAAGAAAATATTATCCAGGATGTTTTTAAGAAAGAAAGATTATTTCTTGCAAATCTCAATCATAAAATAATAAAAAACATCAATAGCAGAGGATTAATGTTTGCCATTGAGTTTGATAGCTTTGATCAAAATAAGAAAGTGATAGACGCTCTTTTGGAGAAAGGCGTTTTTACTGATTGGTTTTTATTTGCTTCGCAATGTTTAAGGCTCGTTCCACCGCTTACTATCTCTAATGATGAAATAGAAAAGGCATGCGCCATAATAAACGAAGTTGTTTCGTATTTGTAAATCTTAAAATAAATAATCATGCGGTTTTTAAAATCATTTGCCAATGCCTTTCGCGGTTTGAAAGATTGTCTTGCTCATGAAAAAAACTTTCAGATACAATATGTAATAGCATTATTAATGGTAGGTGCAGGCATTTTTTTTTCGTTAAGTACAACAGAATGGATGATCTTATTAATTTGCTTCGCAATCGTATTGAGTTTTGAAATTATCAATTCGGCAATTGAAAAATTATGCGATTTGGTTTGTCCTGAATTTAACCTGACGATAAAAAAAGTAAAAGACATGGCTGCGTCTGCAGTTTTGCTTTCTGCCATAATTTCTTTTATTATTGGTTCCATTATTTTTTTGCCAAAAATAAAAGTGATGTTTTTTAAATAGCCACAGATAACATTATGGTAGAGATTAGAAACACCTGATAGCTTCACGTTTGCCTTTCCCAATCACCAATTCCAATCGTTTGGTTTTCGTGCATATCACTTTCTTGTAAACTTCTTTAAAAAGCCACTGATTCTCTTTATCTCAATTCCTCTCCTCTCTCCTGCTGCCTGAATAAAGTTCGTACTCCAATAAACGACAATCAATTTTACCGTTATAAAATTCTATTTTACGCTTTGCTTTTAGTCCAATTTTTTTAGCCAGATTAAGATTACCTGTAAAAACATAACCTGTATATCCTTTACATTTTTTCTTCATAAAATCTCCTATTCTGGAATAAGTTTCTTTCAATTCAATTTCATCTCCCATCCGTTCTCCGTATTCCGGATTAAAAAATACAATTCCATTTTCATTTTCCGGAACATTTGTATTTTCAAAATCACAAACTTTGAATTCTAATAAATTAGCAACTCCCGCGGCCCCGGCATTTATCTTAGAAATGTTGATCGCATCTTCACTTATATCTGTTGCTATTATTTTTAATTCTTCCAAAGAGGTAATCTGTCCGCACAATAATTGTTTTTCTTTTTCCAAAAAAGTTTTATCAAAACCAAGGATATGCATAAAACCGTAATTATCACGAAACAGTCCAGGCCGGCGATTTGTGGCCATCATGGCTGCTTCAATAGCTAATGTGGAAGAACCACACATCGGATTTATAAAAGGAGATTTTCGATCCCACTTCGTAGCAATCAAAGTAGCGGCAGCAAGTGATTCCATCATTGGTGCTTTTCCTGGAATTTTTCTATATCCATGTTTGGATAAAGTTTCCCCGGATGTATCAATAAATATTTCTGCTTTATCATTCTTCCAAAATAAATGGATCACTGTTTTATCTAATTCAGATCCGGAATCAGGACGTTGGTTCATTTTTTCCCTGAAACGATCTGCGATTGCATCTTTCACTTTTACATTGGCAAATAATGAATTATTAATAGTAGGATTATCGACATTACTCGTAACAGAAAAATAACCATTCTTTTCAATGATTGATTCCCATTGGATTTGCGAAACAGTCTTATATAATTCATCGGGATTACTGCAGGAGAAGGATTTCAGGGAATATAAAACCTGGCTGGCGCAGCGAAGATTTAAATTGAGACGGATACAATCATTTAAAGTGCCATTCAATTCAATTCCCGTTGTAAAGATTGATGATATTTTAAACCCTAATTCGATTACTTCCTGCTGTAGGAAAGGAGTTAATCGCTTACTACAAGTAATTATTATATGGCTGGGCTTATTGAATGAATGCATTATGATGCAAACTTAAACTCATTTACCTTATTTAAAACTGCAGAAATTAATTAGCGATAGACCATTTCAATTTGAGAATTGCATGTTGTGTATTTTTGAGGAAAGAATGTGTCACTAATTTTGCTCTATTTATATGCATAACTCTTGCAGATTCGGGAATAATATGTAATTCATTCATTAACCTGGCAACTACAATTTCATCATATACTTTAGCAATGTCACAGGCTTTTAAGAAATCACTATGCATTCCCATGCCATTTAATACGTTTGGGAAATCTTTATATTCAGGTAAGGCGGTATATTTTTTTACAAAATAAAAATTTACACCATTTATTTCTTTTGCATAAGCTTTGTAAATATTTTCCATTATTCCTGTTTTTTGAGTTTATAATAATTCTGATCTGTTTCTTACAATAAAATTTAGTGCCAACCATTTTAATATGGTAAATCATAAGAAGGAATCAATGGTTTTTACATGGAATTTAATATCTATAAATGAACTAATATTTTTTATTAGCTTTTATTTGAGATCCATAAATTTTCCAACTTTTGTTGAAAAAATTCTACACAGAACTTTTTTTAGGAAATTGGGGAGCAGGAATTATTTTCTTTTATAGAAAACATAAAGGAATCCTGGCAAAGAAATTCAAAGGATGAAGGTTAAAATAGGAGAATTCGATTCAAATAGGTATTTCAGGGGGATATAAATGGATAAAGAGGTAAAAGACAGGACAAAATTAATGCGTGTTTTGATTTTATGCAAGCATTTTGAAAAATACTTATTCACAATTAACAAATACCGTTTCTTATATGGGGGCTGAATCATCAAATCAGTAAAGAATAATTGGGAAATACATATTGGTATATATTTTTATCATCAGGGAAAAGTTTGCTGTTAAAAGCGCGGAAAGTAGGAAACTGCATTAGATTAAGTTGTGAACGCTTCATAAATGAAGCGTCCACAGTAAAGAAATATGTATTTAGGTGGTATGGTTTTTTGGAAGAGAAATTTATTTTAAAATACTAAATTATCTGGGGCCTAAAATTACTTTCTGCGAAAATTCTTCATTTGTATTTATGTCAATAAATTGAAGGATATAAATTCCCGCGTTCATGTTCCCTTCTCTTTTGATCTGAAGTTTATTTCCATTTGCCGTATTGAAAATAATCTCTTTTAATTTTTGATTTAGAATATTTAATAAGAATATTTTATACGTATGATTGTTAGTTTGATAAAATTCAACATTCAAAATATCATTTACCGGATTGGGATAAATGGAAATACCTGAAGTGAATTGTTTTTGAAGGAAAATAATATTACTATAACTAAAAGAATTATCCTGTTTAACGATTTTAAGCCTATAATAATTTTGACTTCCCGGACTTGGGTCCGTAAATTGATACTGATTATTTTGTGATGGGAGGTGTGGGCTCACTTCACCAATTTCTGCAAAATTAATATTGGTTTTTCGTTCAATAATTATTTGACTAAGATCATTTGTATTGTCGATTGCCCAGTTTAATAATACTTTTTCGTCAGCAAATTTTCCTGAAAAATCTTGAAGTGAAAAATCCAATGGTGAATAACAACTCCCATCTAAATGATAATAATAGGTTCTGTTGATACATCCACTATCAACAGAAATATAGCACACATATACGCCGGTATCCGAAGGTAAAACATTAGCTATGTAATAATTGAAACCGTTACTAACGGCTACGCTATCTGTTGCGCTTTCACTGGATTTCAGGAACCAGGAATAACTTGCATTATAAATAGTATCAACACTTAAAGTTGCCGGATTTAGTAAGCAATTTTCTGTTGATTGTATTCCACTATTGGAAAGTGGTAAAATGCCTACATCTCCTAATGTAGCATTACCACAGGCATCCAGGGCTCTTAACCTGATAAGCGAATAAGTGGTACCGTTATTTACAGTAAATATTGGGCTTGCTTGTGGAGGTGAGGTCAAATCCGGAATCGAAGGTTCGTTTCCGATAATCTGATAAGTAAACGGCCCAACGCCGTATGAAGCTACTGCTCCCACACTAAATCCATTATTATCACACTGATAGGCTGTGGTTTTACTTAAGTCAGGGTATTGATAGGTTGAAATGGTTACCGTATCATAAACACTGACAATACAACCACTTAAAGTTTTATATTGTATCACATAGGTACCGGGTCCGAGGTTATCAAAAGTATAATTTGATCCCGAAGCATAATCCGGATTTATCGAAACTGATGCACCATTTTTAACTACGATCATTACATTTAAGGAAGAAAGATTGGTAGATACTGTCGTATTGATATTTCCTGAACCATTGAGCCAAACTGATCCCGGACATAATGGAGTAACTGAAGGAGTATGAATTAAATAACTAATAATGGGAGCAAGATATACCGTATCCTTAGTTCCACAATTATCTGTACCAATAATTGTATAAGTATCGCTAGAATCAAGGTCTGGCAAACTGTCTATTGAAAAACTAGAAGTATTAAAATTGTCATCCTTTACCAGATTGTTTCCGGGAGAATAGATTTTTATGTTAACGGGTAAAATACCATTTACATTAAAGTTAAATTTAGAATACCCTAAAATACAGGATTTGGAGGCTGTAACTGTCAGGGTAAGTGGGTTAGGGTATTGGCTAAAAGGAACCATAATGGTATCAAAACAAGCTGAAACAATTCTTACAATATAGGAACCATAAGGAATATTATTCGCAATTGGGGTGGTAGTGCAACCCAATTGTACATTCGTAGCTGAATCAAAAAGACAATAGGTAGGATTGATTAAATTTTGTTGTCCGGTAATTTGACAAGTAAAAGTGGTACAGGTTTTATTTGAAATTGTTACATTAGGATTTACTGAGGGTAATGGCCTGCTTGCAGAAAAACTATTTATCATTGTGGTATCAGGACAAGCATTTTTAGATTTGATATAATAATTACCATAAGCAAGACTGTTAAAAACACCAGTTGTATTGCAAGTTATTAATGAAGAATCACCTGCACTAAATAAACAAAAATCAGGATTAGTTAAATTACTTGTTGTAGCCTTAGCAGTAAATGTGGTACAACTATCATTAGACAAGGAAATATTTATATCATTAGTAACAATAGGCGTTACTACAGTAATATCCCTTCTGATAGTAGTATCTAAACAAGCATCGTGAATAGTCACATAATAGCTTCCAAATGGTATACTGTCGAAAATACCTGTGTTATTGCAGGATCCAATCGGGTTATTATTAATATCATACAAACAATAAGTTGGATTGGTTAAACTATCACCCCCAACATTAAGACCAAAGTTGGTACAGGTAACGTAGGAAGGATTTATAACTGCATTGATCCTGGGTATTGGTCTGCTCGCAGAAAAACATCTGGTAATAGTAGTATCAATGCAGCCATCTTTAATATTTATACAATAGTTCCCATAAGATAAATTATTAAACAGACCTGTCGCGTTACAGCTATCGGTAACACCTGTAGAAGAATTGACAATACAATATTGAGGAGAAGTCAGATTAGTCTGACCGGTAACGGTTGCAGTAAACGAAGTGCAGGTTTTATTGCTAATCAACACATTGTTCCCAACTGACAAAACCGGCGCGGTTACAGTAAAAAATCTTACAATTGTAGTATCCGTGCAGGCATCATTAGCTTTAATAGAATAAGACCCATAGGGAACGTTTGTGAAAATACCGGTAGAATTACAAGCCCCAAGCTGTACATTATTGACATCATATAAGCAAAACTGAGCTCCAAAAAAATTGGTGATCCCGGTTACAGTAGCAGTGAAACTATTACATGTTTTGTTTGAAATGCTAACATTGGCATCTACTGATGGCGTTAAAAAAACAGACAGGGTTACTTTTTTGATATTACCGCAAGCATCTTTGGCAAAAACATCAAGAGAATGAATTCCGGTTACCACAATATTATTAAAATTACCATCAGCAGACCAGATGGTATCACCAGGAGTTAATACCGCACCGTAAGAAAATCCCGGAATAGTAGTGAATTGACTGTTATTTCCTTTGCTGTCGATAACTGTAATATAACCTGTGGCATGGTCGCAATCTGTTTTTGTAAATCCATAAGAATTTATACTCCAGGTATAATTATTGAGCGTAACATTTCTTGTTTGAATAGCGCCGCATGAATCGGTCATTTGAATATTATAATTACCAGCTCCTAATCCGGTAAAAACACCAGTTGAATTAGATGTGCCAACATCCATTGCAGAAGGCGCTACTATAGAATAAGCGAATGGAGCACGGCCATTCAAAATCAACCCTGAAACCGTAATACTACCATTATATCCATTATCGCAGCTTACATCCGTATGGTTAAGAAAAAAAGACGGAGCCTGATAAGTTCCGGGAACTAATACACTGTCTTGAGTAAATGTTGCATTAGAAACAATATCATTAACAGTTACTGTGTAAAAACCGTAGGATAGTCCTGTAATAGAATCAAGATTCGTAAAATTGATATTAACGGGGCCATTAACTTTATATTGATATGAGCCTGAACCACCAGTAGCAAGTATTTTGATAGCACCCGTAGCCTCGCATCTGGATTCATAGCCGGTACTAGTCGCAGTTAACTGCGCTGAGGCAATATTGGAATACAAAATACCCCAAAGAAAAAACACTTGAATTAATAAGTAAAATTTTTTCATAGGATAGATTTTCGTTTAAAACAGAACTTCTATTATATTTATCTATTAAGTATAACGAATAACCAGTGCTTTTATTGAAATACGTCCCGAATAAAAGTGAAACCACACATTAATGCGTAATTTCACGTTTTAGATTTTTATAGAATAAGACATTATTCTTACTATTCAAATTAGAATGATTACGTGGTAATACTCCAAATTTTTCTTTTGAAAAATTTGGATATGAAACATTAAATATTTATGTTTGTGCTTTAATTGTCCAACCCAAATAAAAGACCATAAAGTAGGAAATTCTATTACTCTGATCCCTTTCCTAAAAAAATCTTCCAATTGCAATAAATTAGCTGTATAAATGTTTATACAGTTCTATAAAGTTTTATTATGGCCAGATTTTTTTTACCTCTATGTTGTTTTTTATTTATAGCAATTCTATTCTCTTCGTGTGCCAATACTAAGAAAGTAATTTATTTCAATAACGTAAAGGATGCAACTTTCACATCTGAAAATATGCAAAAGCAATATCCTCTGGAACCAAATGATATACTAAGTATTACCATAAGCAGTCTAAATGCTGAAGCATCAGCACCATTCAATTTACAAAATAATTATATTAGCAGGGCCACTACGGTTACAGGAAGTAATAATGAATCAGGCGGATACCTCGTAAGTCCTGATGGGACAATAGATATGCCAATTTTGGGAACTATAAAAGCAGCAGGTCTTACGCAAAGTCAGTTAAAGGAAAATATAACTAATTTAATTTTATCAAAAAAACTACTGGTTGACCCCATTGTAGATATTCGTTATTTGAATTTTGAAGTTACTGTACTTGGAGAAGTTGCAAAACCTACAGTTATTACAGTTCCTAGTGAAAAAATTTCGTTGTTGAAAGCACTTGGGCTTGCTGGTGATTTGACGATTTATGGTAGAAGAGATAATGTGCTATTAATAAGACAGGAAGATGGTAAAAGAATTACCCGGCATATTGATTTGAATTCAAGTAATTTTTTTGACTCACCCTACTATTATTTACAGCCTAATGATGTGATATATGTAGAACCAAACAAGCAAAAAGCAGCAATTGCCAGAAGAAATCCAAATATATTGCCTATTGTTTTAAGCGCGATATCAGTAATTTCTTTATTTTTAATTTATAGTAATAAATTATAGAAAAAGAGGATAAAATCAACATATTGGAATTATGCAATCAGGAAGACATAAAATAAAAGAGGAAAGGGAAGAAAATATGATGCAACAAATTGCATCAAAATATCTTCCTTACTGGCCTATGTTTATACTTGCCATTATCATAGCTATTGCATTAGGATATATTTATCTTCGTTACACAACCCCTTTATACCAGGCTACAGCGACTATAATTATCAAAGACGATAGAAAGGGAAATGAAGAATCCAAATTAGTCGAATCACTCGATCAAATATCATCAAAGAAAATCGTTGAAAACGAAATTGAAATAATTCAATCCAGGAAGCTGATGGAAAATGTGGTAAGAACATTAGGATTATATGCTCCTGTTTATCAACAAGGGGATGTTCACAGCGTATTAGCATACACCCAATCTCCTGTTACCATTGTTGCTCCATATCCTGATTCTCTTCCAACCATTGATAAAGTCGACCTTAATGTTGTTGATAATAATCAGAAGGTCGTTCTAAATAATAGATACAAATACCCTATCAACGAAATTGTATCTACTCCATTTGGTAAGTTGGAATTTATTCCCAATAAATATTATATTAAGGAGCCTTTTACTGGCAAAAAAAAGCAGCTATTCTTTTCTTTATCTACTCCTAAAGCGTTAGCCCCTTCATTTTTGGGTGGCCTCAAAGCCGATGCAGCCAGTAAACTATCCTCAATAGTAGATTTAAGTTATAGAGATGTAAATCCTTTAAGAGCTGAAAATATTTTGAATCAATTAATTGATGCTTATCAGCAATCTGCAAATGAAGAAAAAAATTCTTTAGCAGAAAACACGCTGGCGTTAGTAAACGAAAGACTGGCGATAGTATCACACGATCTTGATTCTATAGAAAAAAAAATAGAGGAATACAAATCCGGAAACAGTGCTGTTGATATCAGTGCCCAAGGCCAATTATTTTTACAAAATGTAAGTGCCAATGATCAAAAATTAGGTGAGGTAAGTACACAACTTGCCGTATTAAATGATGTTGAAAATTTCGTAAAATCAAATAATAATAGTAAAGGAGGGATAGTACCTTCAACATTAGGTATTAATGACCCAATGCTTTCCCAATTAATAGATAAATTATACACTTCAGAACTTGAATATGATCAGCTTAAGAAAACAGTAGGAGAAAATAACCCTCAATTGGTTGCTATTGCTGACAGGATCAATAAAATAAAGCCAAGTATCCTGAGCAATATCAACAGTCTGAGACAGACCCTGAATGCCACCCGACAAAATATTGCTTCTGCCAATGGTTCTTATAATTCAATGCTACAGGCAGTTCCTCAAAAGGAACGTCAATTACTCGATATCAGCAGGTCACAGGATATAAAAAGTAACCTGTATGCCTTTTTACTTCAAAAAAGAGAGGAAAGTGAAATAGCTGCTTCTTCGGATGTTTCGAATAGTAGAGTTGTAGATTATGCTCAATCGGCTCCGGATCCAGTTAGCCCCAAAAGAATTCTTATCTACCTTGCTTCAATCGTTTTATTTACTGGACTCTGTGGCGCAATCATATATATTAAAGAATATCTTACCGGGAAAGTATTATATAGAAGTGAAATTGAATCTCTCACCTCAATACCTATTATAGGCGAAGTTGCTTTTGACAAATCAAAAGAAAACATTGTAATTGAAAAAGGAAGGCGTAGTTTCATAGCTGAGGAATTCAGGAAATTAAGAATATCTTTATCCTTTTTGGGTATTGATTCGTCTCATAAAAAAATTTTGATCACCTCAAGTATTTCTGGAGAAGGGAAAAGTTTTATTGCCGCCAATCTAGCTGTAAGTCTTTCACTGACCGGCAAAAAAGTAGTTCTTGTTGATACGGATTTAAACAATCCAACTATTGATAAAATACTAAATGTAAACAGAGAGGAAGGAGTTACTGAATTTTTGGAAGGAAGCAAAGATCCTGAGGAAATTATTAAATATGTTGAAGCATTTGAGAATTTATTCTTCATTTCGGCTGGCGCTGTCCTTCCTGAAAATCCTTCTGAATTATTATCGAATGGCAAAGTGAATGAACTTATTAATTATCTAGAAAATATCTTTGACATCGTTTTAATAGATACCTCACCAATGGTGCTTGTAACCGATGGATATATAATAACAGAGTTGTGTGATGCTACTTTGTATGTGGTAAGGCATAAATATACGCCCAAAATGCTTATAAAAAGATTAGATGAGACCAGTAATATAAACCCTATTAACAACCCCGCAATTGTTTTTAACGGAGTAAAGATGAGAGGCTTTTTCAAAAATAATTACGGTTATGGATACGATTATGTGTATGGTAATAAAGACAGAAAAATAGAAAATAGAAAACCGATAGCAAAATATTAAAATCCTAATATGATGAAAAATTTTCAATCTCAATACATTAAGATGTAACTGAGGACGGCGAAGCCATGTTCTTCTTATAGTGTTGCTAATATCAATCCTTTGGATTACTGCAAATTTTAAATTTTAAAATAAAAATTATGCAGAAGAATTGGTATATCATTTATACAAAGCCTAAATGCGAAAAAAAAGTAGCCGCAATATTTTCAAAGAAAAAAATTGAAAATTTCTTGCCGGTTACATGTAAACAGGGAAACTCTATATGGAAAAGTAAATTAGTTTATGAGCCATTGTTTGATTCATACATATTTGCCAAAATAACTAATACGGAAATCGCCAAAATAAGAACAGTTGACGGAGTTCTAAATCTTGTTTATTGGAAGGGAGAACCTGCTACTATACGTGAAAATGAAATAGAGGTAATTAGAGAATTCATAAGCGATTATCAGGATATACATTTAGAAAAAACACTGATTAACCCAGATGAGCATATGAAAGCGATTGATGGTCCTAAATATTCTATGGAGGGAAATTTATTAACAATAAAAAATACGGCCATTAAAGTAAATCTTCCTTCAATTGGTTTTACAATGGTCGCAAAAATAAATTCTGATAAGGTAATAGGGAGGGAAATTTCATTCGGCAATTCAGAACTTTTATTACAATCATAAAAAATTACCATAAAGAAATATAACAAAATCTAAGTTTAAAAGACAAACATAATAAACTGCATAAAAGGCCAACCTCACCAAAGGAATGAAATGCTTACCATATTCGTGACCCCTATGTTTTAATCGCGTTTCTGATATTCATTCCAAAATCATAATTTAATAATGAAAACAGCATTAATAACCGGAATTACCGGGCAAGATGGGGCATATCTTGCCGAATTGCTTTTAGGAAAGGGTTATTTTGTTCATGGCGTAAAAAGGAGATCCTCTCTTATTAATACATATCGGATTGATCATTTATACGTTGATCCTCATGAAAACAATGCCAATTTTAAATTGCATTATGGTGACATGACTGATAGCACTAACCTGATCCGCATTGTTCAGGAAACGCAACCCGATGAAATTTATAATCTTGCAGCCATGAGCCATGTGAAGGTTAGCTTCGATAATCCTGAATATACTGCGAATGCAGATGGAATAGGCACTCTAAGGCTACTTGAAGCAATAAGAATTTTAAAATTAGAAAATAAAACCCGCATATATCAGGCTTCTACTTCAGAGTTATTTGGATTAGTTCAGGAATTTCCCCAAAAAGAAACCACTCCATTTTATCCCCGAAGTCCTTATGGGGTAGCTAAATTATATTCATATTGGATCATTGTAAATTATAGAGAAGCCTATAACATGTTTGCCTGCAACGGAATACTCTTCAATCATGAAAGCCCATTGCGTGGAGAAACTTTTGTGACGCGTAAGATTACGCGTGCCGTGGCAGCTATAGCCCAGGGATTACAGAATACTCTATTCCTCGGAAACTTAAATGCGCAAAGGGATTGGGGGCATGCAAAGGATTACGTTGATGCTATGTGGAGAATGCTTCAGCAAGATGAACCCGAAGACTTTGTGATTGCCACAGGAATCACTACAACAGTAAGGGATTTTACTGAAATGGCTTTTGCTGAAGCTGGAATTGAAATAGTATTTCAAGGTGAAGGAAAAGACGAAAAGGGAATTATTAAATCATGTAACAATAAAAAATATCAATTACCTGTTGGGAAAGAAGTGGTAGCCATTGACTCCAATTATTTTCGATCTAGTGAAGTGGATTTGTTAATTGGGGATGCTTCTAAAGCAAAAGAAAAATTAGGATGGCAACCGGAATATACTCTTAAAGAAATAGTGAAAGAAATGGTTGCCAGCGATCTGGAAACCTATAAGATGAGCCTGGAAAGAAAATATTTCATGTAATTAAACGAAAATCTCAAAAAATTTATTTGATTACAGTAAAAAGAGTTTTAATTGATATTCCTATTTAATTCATTTCAAAAAATAGTAGAAACAAAATGAAAGAAAGCTTTGACAGTAAAACATTATTGATAACGGGCGGCACTGGATCTTTTGGAAATGCTGTGTTAACACGTTTCCTACCTACAAATATTAAAGAGATACGAATTTTCAGCCGTGATGAAAAAAAACAGGATGATATGCGGCAATTGTATCGCAATGATAAGGTAAAATATTATATTGGCGATACCCGCGATAAAAGAAGTGTGGATGCGGCAATGCACGATGTGGACTATGTATTTCAGGCTGCTGCATTAAAGCAGGTGCCTTCGTGCGAATTTTTTCCTATTGAAGCCGTAAGAACCAATATCATGGGTTGCGAAAATGTATTGGATAGCGCCGTAGAACATCATGTAAAAAACGTAATTGTATTAAGCACCGATAAAGCGGTTTATCCTATCAATGCCATGGGCATGTCTAAGGCTTTAAGTGAAAAAGTAATGGTAGCGAAAAGCCGTAACTTAAACGGAACAGGTACTACCTTTTGCGGTACACGCTATGGAAATGTAATGGCCTCAAGAGGTTCCGTAATTCCATTATTTATTGACCAGATAAAAAAAAGATTGCCACTAACGATTACGGACCCAAATATGACCCGTTTTATGATGACGCTTGAAGATGCTGTTGAATTGGTGATTTTCGCTTTTGAAAACGGGCAACAGGGAGATATTTTTGTTCAGAAAGCGCCTGCAACTACTATTGGAACATTGGTCCAGGCTCTTAAAGAACTTTATAAAGCTACTAATCCAATCAAAGAAATTGGCACAAGGCATGGAGAAAAAGTATATGAAGTATTGGTAAACAGGGAAGATATGGTGAAGGCGAAAGACATGGGAGATTTTTACAGAATACCGGCAGATACACGTAATCTCAATTACGAACAATTTTTTTCGGAAGGAAAAGACATTTCAAAGGTAGAAGATTATCATTCTCACAACACCCATCGGTTAGATTTGGAAGAAACAAAAAAACTGTTACTAAAACTGGATATGATCCGCAACGACTTAAACTAAATGCAAAATAAACCTGAATGCGTAAAAGGAGGAGTTTATAAAGATGAACGTGGTATTCTAAAATTTGTAAATGAAGGACATCCTGGGAAATACAGAAGATTTTATATTATTACTCATCCCGATACTACCATTGTGAGAGCCTGGCAAGGGCATAAAATTGAAGAAAAATCTTTTTTCGTTGTGAAAGGCTGTTTTATGCTTGCTGTAGTGCAGCCGTTAAATTTTGAAAATCCTTCACTTTTAGAAAAACCGGAATTTTTTATCATGAAGGAAGAAGATAATTTATTTTTAAAAGTTCCCGGAGGTTGTTATACCGGAATTAAGGCTTTTGCTCCCGATTCGGTGTTATTGGTACTTTCTGGCGCTACATTGAAAGAATCAAAAAAAGATGATTTTAGATTGCCTCCGGATACATGGATCGACTGGCAAACAATAAAACAAAACAAAACAAATTATTAATGATAAAAATCGGTATTACAGGACAGGAAGGATTTATCGGTACACACCTATATAATTTTTTGGCATTAAATAAAGAAGTAAAGCTGATTGATTTCAGTAAATCCTTTTTTGAAAACCAAAAATTACTCCAGAATTTTGTAAAGCAGTGCGATGTGATTGTTCACCTTGCTGCTAAGAACCGGCACAATGATCCATTAGTTATTTATGATACAAATGTATTATTGGTAAAGCAACTCATAGGTGCCATGGAAAAAGAAAAAGTGAACCCTCATATTCTTTTTTCATCTTCAACGCAGGAAGAAAAGGATAACCCGTACGGAAATTCTAAGAAAGAAGGAAGAAAATTATTGAGTAAATGGGCTGAAAAAAATGAAGCTACTTTTACAGGACTTATTATCCCTAATGTGTTTGGCCCTTTTGGCAATCCGTATTATAATTCTGTAATAGCCACCTTTTCTTATCAACTCACTCACAATGAGATACCAAAAATAAATATAGATGGAAATTTAAAACTGATTTATATAAATGAATTGGTAGAAAAAATCTGGAATATCATAGATAAAAAAATATCAAATCCTGAATACAATATTCCTTTCACTAATGAGATAAAAGTTTCGGAGATTTTAAAACTTCTCGAAAGCTATAAACAAACTTATTTCAACAAAAATATTTTTCCTTCATTCCAAAATCAATTTGAACAAAATCTGTTTAATACTTTCCGTTCTTATATTGAACATAAAAATTATTTTCCTGTCCATCTCAAAAAAAACACCGATAACAGAGGAAGTTTTGTAGAAACGGTAAAAGCGCTTACGGGTGGCCAATTCTCTTTTTCAACTTCACATCCGGGCATTACACGCGGTAATCATTTTCATACAAGAAAAATGGAACGGTTTGCAGTTATCAGCGGTAAGGCAAAAATTGAATTAAGAAAAATTGGAACAAAAGAAGTATTAAAATTTGATCTGGATGGAGAAAATCCTTCTTTTGTTGACATGCCCGTATGGTTTACGCACAATATTACCAATATAGGCAAAGAGGATTTGGTAACCTTATTCTGGATTAATGAATTTTTTGACCCCAATGATCCGGATACCTATTTTGAAAATGTATAAAATTATAGAATAAAGCGGATAGGTCGTGATGAATTAAATAATATTTGTTTTAAGCTAATATTTTTAGTATATTTGAGCTAAAACTATTAGTTATGTTTACAGGAATGAGTTTAATAGAATTTACAAAAAAGTTTCAGAGTGATGCTGATTGCATAACCTATTTGATGGATATAAAATGGAAAGACGGAGTAAAGTGCAAGAA
>DATKQQ010000065.1:0-8957 GCA_035532615.1 Hanamia sp. | reverse complement strand
GTGCTAAACCTCGTTAAATTAACGGGGCAGGCACTTGTGTCCCTACTATTGCTCCTAAAAAATATTTTGAAAAATTTATCAGGGGAGATAACAAACATATCATATAATTATAATATGATAAAATCGGCTCCGGCGAGTTTATGAGCAGACCCTACATAGGAAGCCCACATCCAAGCTGCTCCCTCTCCAAGATTCCATTGAAATTCGCCTTTCCCTTTTAAAAGAGAATCATCTGGTCCAACATAGTTCTCTGGGTAAGCGTAAGGTTCACACTTATAATCAACTATATCATTCTGCCGGCTCACCAAAGAAGCTTTATTGTACATTTCATATGCTAGCCTTGATTGGTCGTTAATACAAGCCGCTGCAATAGCCCATCCTGCAGGACGAAGGTAAATACATGCGTTTCTATACCCCGGTGCATATATTGATTGAGTGCCAATATATCCTACATAGTGGGTAAATGCGGGATAAAATATAAGAGGACCATAATCTGATAAAAGATATTTCCTCACTGCATCGAGTGAACGAGTTGCACGTTTTTTCGAAGCGATACCGCTGAGTACCGGCCATGATTGGGCATTAAGATAGATTTTTCCATCCTCATTAGATTTGCTTCCAACAGCTAAAAAAGGGTTACTTTCATCAGAAAAGGCACGAATGTACCAATCCCCGTCCCAAGCCAGATCATTAATAGCACTTTTAATCTCGTTATAAAAGCCTGTCCATCGTAAACTATCCGAGAAATGGCCGGTTTTCCCTGCTATTTCTGAAAAGCCTTTAAGAATGCTACAAATTTCAGCCCCCAACATTTCACTTTCCGCATCTCCATGTTCGCTGATCTTTGTGAATTCATCCATCCAGTCACCTACTCCTTGGGGAATTTTAGGCAAACCTCGGGAATCTATTCCCTTTAAAGCTATTGTGATACCGGTTCTAATATGCTCCCATACAGTTGCCTTATTCCCTTCGAGATAGGGAAGGACAGTGTCAAGAATCTCCGGGTCTCCTGTCTCCTGTAAGTAATACAAAATGCTAAATAGCTGGTATATCTGGTGTTCGTGCGGCACCTTAAATTTCCCTTTATGAAAATCAGGAGGAGCATTTAATCCTAGGTCCCTATAAATCATTGTATGTTCACCAGAGCTAAAAAGGTCTGTTTGTGTCGTGTCAGCAACCTGTTGCTCCAAAAGATGTATTACACAATTTTTTAAAAGTGACATATCAAAAGGAAGCAGGAACTGCTCTGGAGTTGTCCCTATGGTTTCCCCTTTCAGGCCATAGCTCCATAGCCCTAATCCATAGGCATTGTTATTTAGACTTTTCTTCCAAAATTGTCTCCATATATATTTCGTCCAGACATTAATAATCCGGTCATTGTTGCTATCAGGAGTATGTACGGTCACACTATTATCAACAAAATCATTATAGTAATTCTTTAAATTCTTCAACGAACTCTCAGCTAATGCAATATTGCGGTATTTAAAAATAATTTTTTGCAACTCTGAGCTATCCCTTGCCATCCCAAGGGTGTAGACAAGCGTTCTAGTTTCATGATTTTTTATATGAAGAGTATTTTGTAAGACACCCAAGGGGTACTCCGCCATGCTCCAGAAATTATTATCTTCACATTTTCCCACCCGAACTTCCTGTGGATTATCATATCTCCTACCTGTACCAATAAATTTGCTTTTAATAGATTCCCAACCAGTTACTGGTTTATCTACGGAAAAAAACCCAGTGTAGGGCCAGGGGGTACAGTCCGCCGTATTTCTCCAGTTTTCCTGCTTGGCGATCACAGCATTGTTGCTGAAAAATGCCTTTTTATATAGGTTAAACTGGCTTCCTCCTAATCCGTCTCCTTTACGTATATATGATTTAACTGGGTCGCCCAGATTCCATTCCACTTGACCGAAAAGGTCCAGCGTTTTATTTCGGCCTGAAGTGTTGGTGACGTCCAAAATCATCACCAGGACATTATCGTTCCTCGGCACAAAATAAGTAACCTGAGCCTTAATTCCATTGACTTCATTAGAAATCACATTGTACCCCAATCCAACCCGGCTTTTCCAATGTCCACCGCGTGCTGGCTCATTGACCTGAAAATAGTGACCATTACTTCTGTCCCTGATATAAAAGCGGCCAGATGTATTTTGCGGGTTAGTAAGGCCGTTCTCAACAGGGTCAAGTAAAAAACTTTCTATATAACCATTCTGGGTAATCCATGTAAAAAAAACATCGTTTCCTAGGCGGTTCAACCATGGGGTGGGTAAATCTGATTTATTAATTATGCACTCCTTATTACCGGTTGAAAACGAATACCATGGATTACTATTTTTCTGACTGAAGGCTTATTCTCCCGGAATTAATAAAAGTAAAAAATAAAGGCAATACATTTTAGGCAGAAGATCTTTCATAAATATCTGATTTTTTGTTTGAGGCATTAAACTGAGACGTCAGCTCTGCACTAGAAAGCAGTCTCTATCTTTTGCAAACTTGTTCCCAGGAGTTTTTGGGCAATTTGATTCAGTAAAGCCGGATTACCCTGGAAGTGGTAAGTAATCTGGCTATGCGCAAGCGATTGACCTGGGGACAAAAAGGCAGCAGGTGAAAGCGACTCCAACTCATAAAAAGGGCCGAGTTGAGAGCCGTCTTTTAGAGGGCCATCATTGTAGGCATTAAATACATCACCTAAAAAAGGATATTTCTGTTCTTCCCAGGTTGAATTGACAAATTCTTTATTAAATTCAGGGGAAACATATTGGAGCACAGTGAGGAGGTGAGCCGCGGAATCATAGCTTCCTATAAAATCTGTTGCATGCCCCGGTGGTATGCCTACCTTGCCTCTGAACTTGCCATCAGCTTTAAGAAAAGCGATATTTGGTTCCACTTTCCAGCGGTCTGCCGGAATTTTCCCAAAATAGGTGTCATGAAATTGAGTAGTAGTATCCGAAGGATTGGTACGTACAGGAAGGACAATTGTAGTTGACGGAGAAGGTTTCATCATTCCAAGTAACCAGATGGCAGGCGCCCCCGTTTGCCTTGTCCAGGCGAACTTTCCTGAATTAGTAATGGTGTTGGTACTTTCATAGGCCACAACCTTAACTCCGTTGGGAATGATTACGTTTGACTCTTGCTGGATTGCGTTGTTATTAAGAATGGTGATTTTCCTGTCGATATGAATGATAAAAACATTGCCCGAACGGTTCTTAAGCACCATATTTCTGGAAAAAAGAGCTGAAGTATCGGAAACCTTTTCAACATGGAAAGGTACGGTATCAAACTCTTTTGGAGTAAACCAGTGCTCAAAATCAAAAGGTACCCCTTTTGCAAAAAAGAAGGAATACTGGCCGCCTTCAGGTGCCAGCCAAAGACGCTCCTCACCTCCATAAGGATTGATGTGTTCCTGGTACTTACCAGAATGAATCAGGCTGTAATTGATCCATCCAGAGCTATATCCGGAATCCCCGTTGCAGCTACTGGTCATGACTCGACCCTGATAGGCTGGCACCAGCAAAACGCGGGAAGACCCGTTTTTAAGTTCGATCACCGAATCATATTTTCTCAAAAATTTACGGTCGAATGAGTAACCGGATGAGTCCATTGAAGAAATCACCACCGTTTCTTGTGTTTTATTACCCTGACAACTGGTAAAGGTGATAAAACTACAAAGAATCAAAGCAAATAAGCTGGTTATTGTTTTCATAATAAATCTGTTTTAAATTAATATGATTAATATAATTTTCTTTTCCTTAGATCGCACGGTCAAGATGAACATAACCTCCATCCACATGGATCAACTGTCCGGTAGTATGGGACGACTTTTCTGAAAGCAGGAATATGACCATGCTAGCGATCTCCTCGGTGGTTGTCATTCTTTTGCCAAGTGGGATCCTGCTCTTGATTTCTTGAAGTTTACGGTCCGGTTCCGGCAGGCTGCTTATCCATCTTTCGTATAACGGGGTCCACGATTCTGAAACCACCACCGCGTTTACACGCATGCCGTATTTAAGTAATTCCACGGCCCATTCCCTGGTTAGAGCATTACGCCCCCCGTTTGCTGCTGCGTAGGCAGATGTATTACCCTGGCCCGTCTCTGCTGTTTTGGAGGTAATATTTACAATAGCACCCCTCGAATTTTTTAATTGAGGTAAAGCGAAGTGAGTCATTAGATAATAGTGCACCAAGTTTTTATGAAGGCTTGCCATAAACTGTTCATAACTGCCATGTTCCAAACCTACCCCGTCGTTAACGCCTGCATTGTTCACCAGACCATCAATCTTACCATACTTCCTGATTACCTGTTCAACGGCAATCCGGCTTTCATCAGGATTATTTAATTCTGCCACCACCTGGAATATATCACCCTCCTTCAAGGTCAATTCCCCACATAGTTGTTTATTATCCCTTTCGTTTCGACCTACAATAACCGGAATTGCACCCTCAACAAATAATGACCGGGTTATGCCTTCCCCAATTCCGCGGGCGCCCCCCGTTACGATGATCACTTTATCTTTTAATGCTAAATTCATATTTCTAAGTTATAAAATGTGGAGGCATTATTACCAAATATCACATCTTTTTCTTCATCTGAAAAAGGCATATTTTCTATTCCGGAATCTTTTATTGAATTAATTATTTCGGTCCATACCTCTTTATACAATTGCCTATACTGGCGAATTAATTCGAGATCATTTTTCAGATTAAGCGTTAATGAAGATCTTTTCATAAGTTTTTTTTATTTTATAACCATACACAGCAAACACAAATACAAATACAAAACAGATCAATGGAACTATATAGGAGAATGGTGTTGAGTATGATTGCGCCAATGCACCCATAATAATCGGAACTAATGCTCCGCCAACAATTGACATGATGATATAAGAGGCGCCCTTTTTTGTATAAACTCCTAAATTTTTTACCCCTAATGCAAAAATAGTTGGAAACATAATTGATTCAAAAAAGAAGATAGCCATCAGCGAATAAACGGATATAATTCCTGACGCCATAATTACAATAGAACACAACCCTATATTGATGAGCGCATATAAAGCCAGCAATTTGTGGGGTGCAATAAGTCTCATCAATGCAGTTCCGGCAAATCTTCCAATTGTAAATAATACCAGGCTGCCTGAAAGCAAATAAGCGGCGCGTTCATTGGTAATACCTAAATTTTTTTCTGTACAATAATTGATAAATAAAGCGGCTATTCCTACCTGTGCAGCAACATAAAAAAACTGTGCAGAAATTGCCCAAATAAAATGCATATGCTGAAATAATTTTTTTCCTGCATGCCCTGTCTTATCTATTATCAATTCTTCTTCTTTTACTTCGGGCATTGGAATTTTAAAAAATAAAACTGCAACTAATAATACAATGACTGCGATAACTATATAAACATATTTTACAGTATCTAAATCAGAAGCCCCGAGGGTTGGTTTGGTACCAAAAAATAATGCACCTCCAATTATAGGACCTAGGATTGAGCCAATACCATTAAAGCTTTGAGCAAGATTTAAACGAAATTCAGAGGTTTCCGGTTTTCCAAGAACAGTAATGTAAGGATTGGCTGCTGTTTCTAAAAAAGTTAATCCGCTTGCTAAAATAAATAAAGCCAAAAGAAAAAAAGGAAAGCTTTCATTTTGAGCAGCGGGGTAAAAAAGAATGGCACCTCCGGCATATAATAATAAACCGGTAATAATCCCTTTCCGGTAACCTGCTTTCTGCATAAAATACCCCGCAGGTAAAGCGATCAAAAAATAAGCGCCAAAATAAGCTGCCTGGAGCAGGGTGGATCGCTCCTTGGTAATGTTCAGGATTTCCTGAAAATGTTTGTTTAAAACATCTAATAGTCCATAAGCAAGCCCCCACAAAAAAAATAAGGAAGTTACCAGAATAATGGGCAACGTATAGTTTCGATTATTCTTCATAACGCAGTATTAGTTTTTAAATAATTTCTAATCTTCATTTGAAAGTAATCATTTTTTTAAATTTTTTCTTGAGATTATTGCCAGCAAATAAAGAATAAATTAAGTTTAGTACGCTCTACCAAATTGTCTTTCCATTCAGTTATTTTAGCATCAAAGGGTGCAATAAATGTTACTTTGTTCAGACAATATCAGACTATTCACAATTATTTCAAATTCCTCTTTATTTTCTTGTATTAAAGTCACTTTAACTTAAGTAAAAAAATAAGGCTAAGAAATTATTGAAATTTTGGCAATTGGTATAATAGTTGAACGAAATGCTAATCTCCGCAGATTTCTTTTGTCCTTGATACTTTCCTTTGTAGTGTTCAGTCTGGTTACTAAAACAATATGGGGCTGCATCTAATATAAATAACAAACAGAATAAATATGCCACGAAAGTTTCAATACAATCCAAAATATCCTTCCATTGATGATTTAATAAAAAAAACAAAAAACCGGATTCCACGATTTGCTTTTGAATATCTTGATGGCGGTTGTAATGAAGAAGTAAATCTTTATAAAAACACGGCAGAGCTCCGGGAAGTAGAACTAATGCCTCAATATCTTACAGAGCACAAAGATTCTGATATGAGAACCGAATTATTTGGCCATGTTTATGATGCGCCTTTCGGTATAGCACCAGTTGGGTTGCAAGGTTTGATCTGGCCAAATTCTCCTGAAATACTTGCCAGAGCAGCGTTTGATCATAACATTCCATTTGTTTTAAGTACAGTCAGCACAAGTTCCATTGAACGAATCAGTGAAATTACAGAAGGAAGGGCGTGGTTTCAATTGTATCATCCGGCAGAAGATACTTTGCGGGATAAAATAATAAAACGTGCGACAGAACATTGTCCGGTTCTTGTTATTCTTAGTGATGTCCCTTCTTTCGGATATCGTTCCAAAGAAATAAAAAATGGACTGGCTATGCCGCCAAGAATGACCTTAAATAATATTCTTCAGATAATGGGAAAACCGGATTGGGCGCTCAAAACACTGATTCATGGCCAGCCTTCATTTCAGGTGTTAAAACCGTATATGCCCAAGGGGATGAATATGCATCACCTTGGTTTGTTCATGAATAAAACATTTGACGGCAGATTGAATGAAGAGAAAGTTTCCGCTATCCGCGAAATGTGGAAAGGGGTATTAGTATTGAAGGGAATTGTAAATGAATCAGATGTTGAAAAATCCATTCAATTAGGGATAGATGGCATCATCGTTTCAAATCATGGAGGAAGGCAATTGGATGCAGGCCAATCAACAATTCAGTCCTTAAAAACAATTGTAGAAAAATATCAGGATAAAATAAAAATAATGATGGACAGTGGTTTGCGGTCCGGCCCGGATATAGCAAGGACGCTTGCTTCCGGAGCAGCATTTGCATTCCTGGGAAGAGCATTTATGTATGGTGTGGCTGCATTGGGAGATGAAGGTGGCAATCATACCATCGCTATTTTAAAAACCCAGCTTCAACAAGTGATGGAGCAAATTGGTTGCGAAAGAGTAAATGAGTTTCCAAATCATTTGATTAATGATAAAAAATTGATGCGGTTAGAATTAATAGTTCAAATTGAATAAATAAAGGAAATTATGTTGAAGTTGTTTTGCAAGATTTTACACCATAACAGATTCTATTTTCCACATTTTCCCGGATGGGTAAGTGAAAGCATCAATAGAGGATTTCTTCATAGTAATACTATATCCTGCTTTCAAAGGCGGCATATAATTTCCATCATTAATTATAACAGGATCAATAAAGTTCTCGTGAAGATGGTCTACGTATTCTATAATTCGATTATCTAATGAGCCACTTATTGAAATATAATCTATCATAGCCAAATGCTGAACATATTCGCATAACCCAACTCCTCCGGCATGGGGGCATACAGGAATATTGAGTTTTGCAGCCATTAGCATTATACTCAGGGCTTCATTTACTCCTCCTATCCGGCAACTATCAATTTGGCAAATTGACATTGCGCCGCTTTTTAAAAATTGTTTGAACATTACATTATTTTGGCAATGTTCACCAGTAGCTACCTTAATAGGCGAGATAGCATTAGCAATAGCCAGGTGCCCTAGAATATCATCCGGGCTTGTAGGTTCTTCTATCCACCATGGGTTGAATTTAGCTAACGATTTCATGTTTTGAATAGCTTCATCCACCTCCCATTTTTGATTTGCATCCATCATCAGCTTAACTCCATCACCTATTTCTTCCCTTATAATTTGTGCCCTTCGTATGTCTTCGTTGATATTTCCACCCACTTTCATTTTAAGATGTGTCCATCCTTCATTTTTTGCGTCACAGCTCAATCGACGGATTTTCTCCTCTGAATACCCCATCCATCCAGCTGAAGTAGTGTAGGCAGGATAGCCATTTTTGAATAAAAAATCTACTCTTTGATATTTGGTAGCTTCCAATTTAGAAAGCATTTCTATAGCTTCTTCAGAAGTTATTACATCTGTGAGGTAAGTAAAATCTATACAGGAAACTAATTGTTCTGCGCTCATATCCGAGATTAGTTTCCAGAGAGGCTTTTTTTCGGATTTTGCATAAAGATCCCAAACCGCATTTACAATAGCGCCGGTTGCCATGTGTATGATACCTTTTTTAGGGCCTACCCACCGTAATTGACTATCATTGGTAATCATCCTCCAAAAGCCAGCCATATCGGAAGTAAAATCCTCTAAAGATTTTCCAATTAATAAATGAGATAAAGAATTAATAGCAGCCACACAAAGTTCGTTTCCACGTCCTAAAGTAAAAGTAAGTCCATGGCCTTCTAAAGAAGTGTCATTAGTCTCCAGGATAACATACGCAGCTGAATAATCTGGATCTGTATGCATTGCATCCGAACCATCTAATGATTTACTTGTAGGAAATCTAATATCCTTTGCCTCTATAGAAGTAATTACCAATGACATACTTAAACTTTTTGTTTAAAAAATAAAAAGATCAAAATTATTATAAGTTCAAAC
>DATKQQ010000064.1:0-88473 GCA_035532615.1 Hanamia sp. | reverse complement strand
CTATACTTATTTTTTCCAAATGGGTAAGTATCTGGTTGTACTAATTTATTTCTAATTGCTTTATTAAAAATACAACGTAGATTTCTCATATAAACGCCAACGGAAGCATAAGATTTAATTTTGCCCGATTGAAATAGGAACTTTTCTAATGAGGATAAATATTCTGGTGTAACTGTTGAGAATAGTAAGCTATTATTTTTTGGTCCAATAAAACTCTTTAAATGATTTGCTGTGGTTGCATAAGATTCAGCACTCGAAAGACGTCCTTCCTTAGTTAAGTTATCAGCATAGTCTTCGATCTGTTTAATGATATTTAAAGATCCGAAGGATGATGAGGTAGTGTCACCTAAATGCTTTCTGTTATAATATAGTCTGTCAAATTCTTGCCAGGAGAAATCGCGCCCCAAATCCTCAATGATTTTATCAGCCTTTTTTGAATAATAAAGGATATCGTTAAATTGTTTTTTTAAATCCTTACGGAGATGATATTCTTGAAATTCCTGTTCAGTTAGATCTATTCCTGTTTGATAGAAATAAAATTTCCGTTGCCAGGTCACTCTGATTTTTACCGGGAATTTACCGTTTTTTTTTATCCTAAAATTGTATAAAGAGACTTTTGAAGTTGCTTCCATAAAAAATTAAATTTCACCAACAATTTCACCAACAAATTTAAAATTGGATAAAAATATTGTTTTTGTTTCTTTTTACAAAAATAATATAATCTAACTGATAATCAATATGATAAAAGCTATTTATTTTATTTTTTGTAAAAAATAAAATTAAATAAAAGTATAGGGAACCCGACTCATAATCAGGTGGTCCCAGGTTCAAGTCCTGGTGGGCCCACTGGTAATCAAGCAGTTATAAAGTAAAATTTATAACTGCTTTTGATTTGCACACAATTTGCACACGAAAGTGCGTGTATTATTCAAAATCAGCCTTAAAATCTATTGAATCTTTTCTTTCTCTAAACGATTTAAAATCTTTGAAACAATGTTCGAAATCTTTGAGATTTAGCATGTGGAGGGATCCGGATGACTGCCCAAAACATTTGAATAAATACCGCGATGAAACTTCATACAGATACAACACGAGAACGATCAACCGGGAATGATAAACGAAAATATAATTGGATTAAAGCACAAGCATGGCTACCTCACAGAATCTTTGCCACAAAGCTTGCGCTAAAATGGGGGTAGTTGAAGCAATATTTTTAGCTTGCTATTTAAGTCGTTAAGCTCAATATGCGTCAACCGGCCTAAAAGTCCTTTTGCTAATGTTTTGTCCAATGTTGCAATTTTACTTGTTCTTATTAACGATTGCTTTCTAAGCCCGTTGAATGTTGTTGGTAAAAGCTGAACGTCTGTTGGGTCTTGCCATTGTAACTGTGTTGTAATAAAACAAACAGTAACATCAAGTTCAGAATCTGCAAGTACTACCGTTGGTCTTAATTTGCTACCACTCAGGTCTGTAAATGGAAAAGTAATAAGTAGGATATCTCCTTTAACCATTATAAACTTCTTTTAAGTCAGCTAATGAATAAATTTCTTCTTCATTATTTAAGAAGTCAAATGTCTGGCTTTCAGAAACCATTTTTTGGATTCCTTTTGTTATTTCGTGTTCTTCATAACGTTTAAAAACAAAGTCGGCAAAGTCTGAAATTTCTGTCGCTTTATCTTCAGGAAGCTGATTAAGAGCTTTCAGTGTGCGCTCAATAATTATTTGTCTTTTCATGGCTAAAATGTTATTTCCAAATTTAGGAATTTCTGTCCACATATGCGTTTATCGGGCATTACATGTAACATTTTACGGCTTGCAGAAGGCCTGGAATTAGGTCTTATGTATGAGTTGAATATTTTAGAGTTATTAATTTTATAGTAAAATATATTTTATCATCCCATAAAACTTATTCCCATGACTAAAATTAAAGATTTTAAAGGAACCACTATTTTTTGTGGCCTTGATGTACACAAAGTAAGTTGGCGTGTAAACATCCGGGATACTGAACTGGAGTTAAAAGACTTCACCCAACCGGCAGATCCCAATTTACTGCACAAACATCTCACCAGAAATTACCCTGGCGCAAAATACAAAGTAGGATATGAAGCCGGCTTTTGCGGATTCGGAATCCAACGTGAACTCTCTGCGCTTGGTATAGAATGCGTTCTGCTGAATGCTGCTGATATTCCCAAGGGAGATAAAGACCGCAGGCAAAAAAATGACAAGCGTGATGCCCGCAGCATCAGTCAGGAACTGAGTACTAAAAAGGATTTAAGAAGCCTGTATGTTCCATCACCTGCCTGGGAGTATGCCCGTACGCTGGTACGCAACCGACAGCAACAAATCAGCGACAGTACGCGGTGCAAATGTCGTATCTGGCATTTTCTTTATTTCAGTTCGCTGCCCATACCCGACAAAGCAGAAACAGGACAGTACTGGAGCCGGAAGTTTATCAAAAAATTGGAAGACATGGATTGTGGTGGCAGTGCCGAACTTAAAGCCGCCCTGCAACTGAAAATACAGGATCATTTACACAAACGTGAAATGGTTTTACAAAGTACCCGGGCCATCCGCAAAATGTACAGGCAGGAAGCTTACTGGCCATTGATGCAATTAATACTGAGTATACCAGGCATTGGAGAGATCAACGCGGCAATCATACTGTTTGAACTACAGGATATTTTGAGATTTAAAACATTTGATAATTTATGCAGCTATGTTGGCCTGGTACCCGATACAGACGATAGTGGCGAAACTAAAAAAAACAAGGGACTTACGCACCGGCGTAATACTTACTTACGGGAAGCCTTAATCGAAAGCAGTTGGGTACTTGTAAAAAAAGATCCTGCCATGCTGATGAAATACAAAGACTATTGCAAACGCATGCATAAAAACAAAGCCATCATAAAGATTACCCGTCACTTGCTGGCAAGAATAAGTTATGTGCTAAGGAAACAGACACCCTATGTAAGTGGCCTTGTAGCGGGTTAGGACTCATGCGTTTTTTTAGGCATGGTTCTCCAGAGTCTTTCCAAAAAAAGAGAGACTGATATAAAACCAGTCTCTTTCATCGAACAGGAAAAACTCCGTCGAAACTGGTTTATCCCTTGCAAAGTTGCACGCCTGCATTGCTTTGCTCTGTTTAGACCAGCGATATAAAATTATAAAAAACTGATGAAATAAATAAGAAAAGATTACCAGTACACCCACCGCTAAAAGGAATTTGCAGCCCGGTATTAAAACCACCGGTGTCTGCTCTGAATTAGGATTCAGGTGTACTTTATAAAAATTAAAAGAGACCGTGTAGCGCCCTCAGGGAAGTCTACTTATAGAAGTGTGCTTTTCAAATTTATTTTCAGCGTAAAATGATAGTTATGTAAACAGAAAAAAATATTGAATTATTTTTCTTAAACGATGCAGCGAAAACTCATCATAGAAGCATTCCTTTCAGCAAATCAATTTACGTAAGCAACCGAAAATTCTCCTTTACTATCTGTGGTCAGTATTATCAAATTATTCTTTCTGTTATACTTTTTATTCAGGTCAATTGTGAAATTTAAGGAAGGGCTGTTAATATCATAAATCAACCTTGAATTATTGAAAATCCGCAACCTTTTTATATCACTGTTTAAAAGGTTTATTTGAAGAGAATTTTTGCTTTTTGTATAGTTATAAAAAAATTCCTGGCCTGACTCATGTTGTTTTGGTGCAAAATCATAATATAAAGATTTGCCACTGATTTCATTTGCTTTATTATTTTGTTCTTTATTTATTTTGTTGCGAACATCCTGGATAATCTTTGCTACTCCACTATCAATTTCTCCTTTCCACCAATTCATTCTTTCATCATAAAACCATACATACTTATCAGTAGTTTTATAAGCATTGTATAAATTATCAGCAAGCCACGTTTCTTTAGTTTGTTTATCGAAGCCTTTATCGTACTTAGGTAATTTGGCATAAATCAAATCAAAAAAAATAGCTTGCGCATAAGAAACCTGGCTAAATTCTGATTGTAAAGATTTTTTTATCATTTTACTTCCAATATCCCGAAGATTTTCAGCGGAGGTTATATATGTTTCAGCTTTTTGAAATCCATAAGAGTTTTCATTACCATCAATGATTTCACTTGTTTTATTTTTCCCTTCTAACATTCCTTCTATAAAAAAAGGGTATAAAGCCATGCCTGTTTCGGCTATAGGTTGATTGATGCTTTGAAAATAGGGTAAAACCAGAAGCCAAAAGCACAAAATTTTTACATCCGGTTTGTTAGTTTGCAAAGCCTGAATAAATTGTTTTCCCCGTTTTCTGACATAATTCCCAACTTGCTGATAAGATAGATTATCATATAAAGAAGGTTTATAAATCCAGGGATTAAGTGTTGAATCTTTATAATAAAACTCAGGATCGAAACCAATTCCTTTTGCTTTTGAAATTTTCAATGCTTCTGAAACTTTTTTTAGATTTTCGGTTATTTTCAACCAGCTTTTATCGTCAAGCCAATGAGCGCCTGTATGTCCTACACCCCTTACCAATAAAAAATTATCTGTAAATTTCTTCCATTGAATTTCTGATAAGTCATTATATTGGAATTTTGAATCAGGATATTGAGTGGTATCAAAAGCATTATAGATATCAAAATCAAAAGAAAAAACAACGCCATCAAAAGGCGCTTTTTCCATGCTGGATATGTTAGCTTTTAAAAAACTGACATTCGGATAATTCCATCCAAATTCTATCAATTTTTTATTATTTACATTTTGCCCAATTGACAAAAAGGGCGCAAAAAGCATAATTGAAATGAAAATGCAAGTAAAAAGTCTTTTAAACATTTTTTTATAATTTTAGATTCCATTCATAGATTGACATCCAAAAGAATTTTTAAATAAATAGCTACATTGGGAAAGTAAGAACAACTTTATCCAAAGGTAGCATAAGCAAAAATATATTTACCTTCGCAAACAATTTTTAATCTCCCCATTCTGCTTTATATTGGCCAGGAAAATTTAAAATGAATAAATTAATGAAACTCTTCAAAATTGTATTATTCGTTTTGTTTACAACACTTTTTTGTTTAAATCAACTTCATGCCCAAACCAGCTTATTTGACACTAAAGATTTGAGCAATGTAAAAATTGATGATTACAGTGATGGCCAACTTATATCCTTTTATAATAAGGCGATGCAATCAGGCCTTTCAGAATCTCAATTATATAAAATGGCGGCTGACAGGGGTTTGCCGGAATCTGAAATTATTAAGCTTAGAAACAGATTGGAACTTATATCTGAACAATCTAATAGATCCCAGACTGATATAAATGGAAACTTGAATAATCAAACGGTACATATTTATGATACTGCCGGCAAAAACACACCTCTCCAGAAATTCAGTAATGATCAAACCATTTTCGGATCAGAACTCTTTACAAGCAATAGCCTGGTATTTGAACCCAATCTTCGAATACCAGCGCCTGCAGGTTACGTTTTAGGACCTGGCGATGAATTGGTAATAAGTATATATGGATATAGTGAGAAACAATATAATCTCACCATTAATGAAGAAGGAGAAATTTTCATTCCCAATGTAGGTCCTATTGACGTGAGTGGACTTAGCATTGAACAGGCCAGAGAAAAAATAAAATCGGAATTGGCTTCAACAATATATAGGGCTATAAATACAGGAAAAACCAAAGTGCAAATTACCTTGGGTAAAATTCGAAGCATCCGTGTAACGGTCATCGGGCAGGCAAAAAAACCGGGCACTTTTACAGTTTCCTCTCTTACTACATTATATAATATTCTCTACTTATGCGGGGGCCCCACACCTATGGGAAGTTACAGGGATATTACGGTTATAAGAGGAAACGGGGTAAAACAAACTGCTGATCTGTACGATTTTTTAGTAAATGGAAATAACAAAGACAACATACTGCTACAGGAAGGGGATGTAATAAGAATTCCTTATTATAAAAACAGGGTTACTATTTTGGGCAATGTGAAAAGGCCTGGAAAATTTGAAATGTTGAATAATGAAACTTTCGACGACCTTCTCAGATATTGCGGTGGGTTTACTGATACTGCTTACAGAGGAGCCGTAACTGTTGTCAGAATTACACCTACAGAGAAAGAAATCATAGACCTGGACGCTAGCCAATTCAATACGTTTAAAATAAACGGAAGCGACAAGTATATCGTGCGAAAACTCCAGGATGTTTTTGCAAACCGCATTGTAATTTCCGGTTCTGTTTTAAGGCCAGGCCAGTACGAATTGGTTCCGGGGCTTACCATAAAAGCGCTTATTGAAAAAGCGGGAGGTTTTACACGCGATGCCTATACCAGAAGAATATCTGTATTCAGATATTTTCAAAATAAAATGCCAACTATCGTTTCGGTTGACCTTGATTCCACCTCTGGCTTCAACAAGGATATTATCTTAATAAAAGACGATTCTATTGACGTTCATTCCATTTTTGAATTTAATGATTCTTCTCATGTTTCTATCGAAGGAAATGTAAGAAAACCGGGACTTATTTTGTGGAGGCAGAATATGTCGCTGCGCGATCTTCTTCTTACTGCAGGAGGCATTTCCGAATTTGGAGATTCCTCAACCATTGAAATATTGCGAAGAATAAGGAACGCAAATGTGGGCGTTGCAAATCATGATGAAAGCCAGGTTTTAAATGTAAATCTTTCCCAAAGTAATGAGCATCCTGAAGATGTTTTATTACAGCCTTATGATATAGTAATTGTAAAAGCATTACCCGGCTATAATTCCCAGAGAACAGTATTAGTAATGGGTGATGTAAAAAGTCCTGGAAGATACGGATTAATAAAGAGCGGCGACAGAATAACAGATATACTGAAAAGAATGGGAGGCTTTAAAGCCTCTGCTGACAGTACCTCTATTACCATACGCCGTAGAATAAAATCGAATCTTACAACAGATGAAAGGGAAAAGCTATTTCAACGAATACTTAATATCAATCCCGACAGTCTTTCTCTTCATCCCCGTTTAAAGGATGAATTATACAAAACTTATGATCTGATAAGTGTAGATCTTACAACTGCATTAGCAAATCCAAATAATTCTGATAACCTGGTTTTAGAAGACGGCGACGTACTTACCATAAGCAGGAGCTCTAATCTTGTAAAAATATCAGGAGAGGTATATAACCCTACTATTATACCTTACAAGGCCCACAAAAATTTAAAATATTACATTCTCCAGGCAGGAAATTTTACACCTTACGCCAGGAAATCAGGATCTTTGGTGATATATCCTGACGGGAGAGCAGCCTCTGTAAAGCATTTTTTATTTTTTAAATCCTATCCGTCAGTAACGGCTCGTTCCGAGATTTTTGTACCTCAAAAAGCTAAAAATAATCGCTCCAGAATTAGCATAGGAGAACTTGCACTTATGGTCTCTTCACTTGGAATTATGGCAAGCGTGCTCAAACTTTGATAATTATAAAAAGTTTATAATATTTACTCTTATGTTCACAGAACCAGATAAAAAAATAACCGCTTCAGAAAGTCTTCTTTCATTTATAAATGGAATACTAAAAAGATGGTGGCTATTTGTCATTATAGGTCTTTTATCTGGTATAGCCGGAATATTTTATGCGAGTAAACAGAAAATTACTTATCAAAGCACATTAACTTTTGCATTAGATGGCGGAGATGGAGGCGACCTTTCAGGAGCAGCCAGCCTTGCTAGCCAATTTGGTTTAAATATTGGAGCAGGGAGTAATGCGGTATTTGCCGGAGATAATATCCTTGAAATAATGAAAAGTAGAAGAATGGTTGAACAAACATTACTTTCAATAGATACTTTTGATAATAAGCCTTTTACATTTATTCAGTATTTCCTAAATCAAAATAAGAACTCAAACTCTAAAACATCCAAAACAATAGATATAAGTTTCCCGGCTGGTCAACCCAGGTCCACATTTACATATCAACAGGATAGCATACTTTATAATACCTATAATACGTTTGCAAAGTCTTATATTAATGCTGATAAACCAGATAGAAAATATAATATCTATGAAGTAAATGTTACGAACCCAAATGAAAAATTTACCAAAGATTTTACTGACAGGCTTGTGTCGGCAACGAATGATTTTTATATTTCCATTTGTACACAAAAATCCAAACAAACCCTTGATATATTGGAGCAGAGAGTGGATACTATGAAAAGAAAAGTGAATTCAACTATAGGCAGTCGGGCTGAAATACAGGATGTAAATCTAAATCCTGCATTTTCTGCTGCCGAAGTACCTATACTTAAACAACAGGCAAATTTACAAGTGTATAGCGGTGCTTATGCTGAAATGTTTAAAGACCTGGAAATAGCAAGGTATCAGTACCTTAAACAGATACCATTAATGCAAATAATTGACGCTGCCAATTACCCGATGAAAAAAATAAAAGTGAGTAAGTTAAAAACAGCCGTAGAATTTTCTTTTGTTGCATGTTTCATTACCCTTTTGGTACTATGGATTATTTATTTATTCAAATTGAAAAACGACTAATTCATGAAGAATTAATGCCGTACCAAATTAAAACTTATTTTACTCAAAAGTTATCATTAATTCTTTTATTTAAAAAACCAGAATAACCAATTTTCAAAAATTACTTCTTAATTAATGTTTGCTTAGTTTGTAAGAAGTAACTGAAGACATCCGACAAAATGCTGGTATATATTACATATTTTATTTTTATAGCTATTCTGGCAATTCAATACGAGTTTACTCCTTTTAAAAATAATTATTTATTATTTTCAATTATAATCCTACTGTCACTATTGGCGGGATTACGTGACCCAAGCGTATCCAAAGACTACCTAAATTATCAGTATGTTTTTAATAATATGAATGAAATAACCAGTGATGGTTATTATTATTTGTTGGCATTTGAACCGGGATTTGTGGGGATTGTTGTTGTGTTTAGAAAACTTTTCGAAGTTAATTATGGAGTAGCCATCATGCTTTTTTACGCGTTAGCAAGCTTGTCTTTAAAAGTATTTACCATCAATCGTTTTTCAATTAATCCCTATTTAACCTTACTTTATTATTTTTCTTATTTTTTCCTTCTCCACGAAATGACACAAATTCGGATAGCCCTTGCTTCCGGCATTTTTTTAATTTCGTTGATTCCTTTTTTAAAAGGCAAATGGTTGACTTTTATTGGTTTGGTCATTTTAGCCACATGCTTTCATTATTCGGCAATCTTTTTCTTACTTATTTTAATTTTTGATACTAATAAATTAAATCGGAATTTATATATTAGTATTTTGATTTTGTCTTTAATATTAGGCTTTTTAAAACTTCCCGTTCTCGATTTGCTGGGAAATTTTGACGCATCAGGTTTCTCAACAAAATTGAATACTTATATTGAACTTTCTGAGAATGGTAGTGTCGTTGTGAATATTTTTAATTCTTTAAATATCCTCAATATTCTCTGTTGTTTTTATTTAATATTTGCTGTAAAGAAAGAGGATTTTATTAAAGATAAGAGGTTAAATCTCTTTTTAAAATGCAATATCCTTTCAATTTTTTTATTTTCATTACTCTCAGGAGCGCCTGCTTTTGCAATGAGATTTAATCAGCTTTTTGGGATAGCTCAAATTTTTTTATTCACTTACCTTCTCAAATACTTGCCATTCAAAAGATTTAATATATTTATTCTGGTATTAGTAGCAGGATTCTTTTTTTATGTTATGGAAATATATGGTGGCTTACTGGAACCCTATAAAATAATTAATATAAAATGATCAGCTTTACGAACAAACCCTGGAAGTGACTCGTTTTTTGAAATCAGGAAATACATCATTTAATACCTTTTCAAATTGTTTATTCCATGTTAGATTTTCAATTGCATATTTTCTGATTGTAGCCGAATCAAATTTATTTTTGCTCAAAAAATTTATTATTTCTCCAATATCAATTGGATTATTGTTCCCGGCAACCTTAAAAATAAAATCTTTATTTTCAAAATCTACATCAGTTTCCGAATAAAAAAACGGGAGTCCTCTGGCGCAATATTCCCTGTTCTTAAGTGATTTCACATTATTTATTGATATCCTATGACACCCAAGACTTCCCACAGCAATATCAGCCTTATTAAAAATTACATCTAATTCTTTACCGGATTTCTTTCCATAAAAAATAACGTAATCACTTAAATTATACATTTTTACCAGTTTCTTGTATCTTAATGACTCCCGATTAGAAGAATCTCCCACTATATGAAAAAATACTTTTTTCGTCCCTGGGTTTTCACTATAATAATTATGCAATCCTTCTATTACCCGATCATATCCATGCCAGTGGGCAATTGATGCAACTCCGATTAGATCTATATCATTGCCAGATTTATTATTTTGAATCATATTTATTGAGTCAGGATCAATTCCATTATTAATTTGTGTAGAGGGAATTCCAAAAATGCTGGTATAAGGGGTTAAAGTTATAATCCTGGTAACATAATTTTTAAATTTGCGTCGGGATAATTTTTCTATTAGCAACACAACCCAGGATGTGAATTTTAGATATCTGTATTCCTGGTCGTAAGGATATGTTGGTATTTCTAATAGAACTTTAATATCACTTTTATGTAGTTTTTTTAAAAAAGAAATAAAAAGTGGATTAGCAAAATGAATGTATCTTATAAAAACAATTTTAATTTTTTTCTCCTTAATATATTTATATACATTTTTATATTTACATCTCCACTGAAATTCACTTATGATGTGAATTTTCGAATATTTGTCTATCCTTTCTCCATTTATACAACGGCCAATAAGTTCGTTTTTATCATTGGATTCCAGGTAAGACAAATCAACTTTCATCCCAAGACGTTTAAGTGCATCTACTTGTGTCAGGATTTTCTTGCTAATACCATTAGAATCTGTTAACGCTTCACCTATCAAAAACAATGTATTCATTTATTTCATTTTCGCGATGAAATTAAGCCAATTTACATGAAGTTGAAACATACGCAGTAAATCAACTTTTTCTATAATTTTTTCTTTCTTGTAATTTTTTGATAAGTTGCGTTTATTATTCACCAATGTTTTTAAATTATATTTGCAGAATTTAAAAAAGAAACAAGCTTTATGAAAGTGGTAATACTCGCCGGCGGATTGGGAACAAGGATAGCAGAAGAATCGCACCTCAGGCCAAAGCCAATGGTCGAGATTGGAGGTAAGCCTATTTTATGGCATATCATGAAGAACTATTCGCATTTTGGATTCAATGAATTTATAATTTGCTGTGGATATAAAGGCAACATTATTAAAGAATATTTTTTAAACTATTTCTTATACAACTCCGACATAACCGTAGAACTCGGAAATAATAAAGTGGATGTGCATTTTACTAATACGGAATCTTTTAAAGTAACCCTTGTAGATACCGGAATTCACACCAATACAGCAGGAAGAATACAGAAGATACAGAAGTATGTGGTGGGAGAAACATTTATGCTTACTTATGGCGATGGCGTTTCGGATATAAATTTAAACGAATTGGTTTCTTTCCATCAATCGCACGGAAAATTAGCTACCCTTACCTCCATCCAGCTTCCCGGCAGATTCGGATCTTTAGAAACTGATGAGCATTCTGTTGTAAATCATTTCAAAGAAAAACCCGCTGAAAAAGATGTATGGATCAATGGAGGGTATTTTGTGCTGAATCCGGGTATTTTCAATTATCTCAAAGATGATATGGAAACCATTCAATGGGAAAGAGGGCCTTTGGAACAATTGGCTAATGACCATGAACTGGTAGCTTATAAACATCGTGGCTTCTGGAAATGTATGGATGCAATGCGCGACAAAATTGAGATGGAGCAGCTATGGGAATCGAACCAGGCAAAATGGAAATCCTGGTAAAAAAATTACTATGAAAATATTTGTAACCGGACACAAAGGATACATCGGTCCTCATTTAATAAGTCTTTTGAAAGAGGCTGGCCATGCTGTAACTGCGTGCGATATCAATCTTTTTGAAGAAGCAAAAATTGCTGATACGATAAAGCCCGATAAGGAATTAATAAAAGATATAAGAGACTTAACGCCGGAAGATTTAAAAGGGCATGATTGTGTAATGCACCTTGCTGCAATATCCAACGATCCGATGGGCGACCTGAATCCCGAAATTACCTATAGCATCAATAGAGAAGGTTCTATACATCTGGCCAGAATTTCTAAAGAAGCCGGAGTAAAAAGATTTTTATTTTCCAGCAGTTGTTCCATCTATGGCAAAGGCATCAATAACGATTTAGATGAAACCGCCGGAGTAAATCCTTTGACAGCTTATGCGATATCTAAAATCGCAGTGGAAGAAGCATTGGCTGAAATGGCTGATGAAAACTTTTGCACTACTTTTTTAAGAAACTCAACAGCTTATGGTTATTCGCCCATATTCAGGATAGACTTAGTGGTAAATAATTTATTAGCCTGCGCCATTGCAAAAGGTGAGATCCGCATTATGAGCGATGGAGAACCATGGCGCCCATTGATTCACTGCAAAGACATAGCAAGAGCTTTTGTAACTTTGGCAAGTGCGCATGCCGGTAAAATAAATGCCAAAGCAATTAACATTGGAGGCTATAAAGAAAATTATCAGGTGAAAGATGTTGCAGCAATAGTAAAAGAATTAATTCCTTCATCAAAAGTTGTTTTTACAGGCGAAGTGGGAAACGACCCAAGAGATTACAGAGTCAATTTTAATTTACTAAATGAATTAGTGCCCAATTTTAAACTTGAATATACACTCCGGTCAGGTATGAAAGAATTGTTTGAAAAACTTCAATTGATTCATTTCTCCGAAAAAGATTTTGATGGAGATCGTTTCACAAGACTTAAACTTTTAAAAAAACATTTCGATAAAATATCTGCGACTATCTGATGCAATTCAACCCAACATTTCTCAGCGGGCTTTATGTTATCAATCTTGATTTATTCACTGACGAAAGAGGTTGGTTTGCACGCACATTTTGCAAAAGAGAATTTGAACAAATCGGTTATCATAAGGAGTGGGTACAAATGAATCATTCTTTCACAAAAGAAAAGGGTACTTTACGTGGGTTACATTATCAGTATTTCCCTTATAGCGAAGCTAAATTAATACGGTGTATTTCGGGGTCTGTTTACGATGTGGCTGTTGATATAAGAAAAGATTCAACCACTTTTTTAAAATGGTTTGGCATAGAATTAAGCGCCGAAAATAAAAAAATGATCTATATACCGGAGGGTTTTGCGCATGGATTCCAGGCACTGTCCAACAATTGCGAAATTATTTATCATCATACTGACTTTTATACTCCGGATGCAGAAGAAGGAATAAAATATGATGATCCTCTTATAAAAATAACCTGGCCTTTAGCCATCAACGGAATTTCGGAAAGAGATCAGAAACATCTGTATTTATCCGAAAACTTTAAAGGAATATAATTATGCAATGCAGATTTTGTAAAACGGAATTGACGAATTTATTTATTGACCTCGTGAATTCGCCGGCATCTAATTCATTTTTAACCCAGCAGGAATTGAACGAACCTGAAACTTTTTACCCGTTAAAAGTTTATACCTGTCATCATTGTTTTTTAGTTCAGGTAGATGAATATAAAAAGTCAAATGCCATTTTTAATAATGAATACGTTTATTTTTCTTCTTACAGCTCAAGCTGGCTACATCATGCAAAGAAATATACTGAAATGATGATTGAGCGTTTTGGATATAATGAACAATCCCAAATAATCGAAATAGCATCCAATGATGGTTATCTTTTACAATATTTCAAAGAGAAAAATATCCCTGTTCTTGGTATAGAACCTGCAGAAAATACTGCGGAAGTGGCACGGCAAAAAGGGATCACATCAATCAATAAATTTTTTGGAGAAAAGCTGGCAAAGGAATTGGTAACAAAACATATAAAATCCGATCTTTTATTGGGAAATAATGTATTGCCTCATGTTCCGGATATTGTGGATTTTGTAAAAGGTATGAGAATAATCCTGAATCCGGCTGGGGTTATCACAATGGAATTTCCACATCTGATGCAGCTTGTGGACAACAATCAGTTTGACACCATTTATCATGAACATTTTTCTTATTTATCATTTTATACCGTAAAACAAATATTTGAATCCATAGACCTGGAAATATTTGATGTAGATGAAATACCTACTCACGGCGGTTCTATAAGAATTTATGCAAAACATAAGGAAGACAGTTCTAAAAAAATATCGAAAAATGTTGCTGCGTTGTTAGACAAAGAAAAAAGTAAAGGAATGACAGAACTTTCCTATTACAGCCATTTTGCAGAAAAGGCAGAAAAGGTAAAATTGGATTTAATAGAATTCTTGATTTGCCAGAAAAAAGAAAATAAGAAAGTGGCTGCTTATGGCGCTGCTGCCAAAGGAAATACTTTGCTTAATTATTGTGGTGTAAAAAATGATTTGATCAGTTATGCAGTGGATGCGAACCCACACAAACAAAATAAATACTTGCCTGCAAGCCATATACCTGTAACGAATGAATCATTTTTGAAAAATGATAAACCGGATTATATTTTAATTCTTCCATGGAATCTGAAAGAAGAAATAATTAACCAATTGAGTTATGCAAAAGATTGGAGTGCTAAATTTGTGATTCCTATCCCTGAATTACAAATTATATAAAATGTATGAAAGTACTTGTAACCGGCGCTTCGGGATTTATTGGCAACTATCTGGTAAAGGAGTTCTTAAAAAATAACCACCAGGTAATTGCTACTTCCGGAGATGAAGAAAAAGCAAAAACCTTTTCATGGTTTAATAATGTAAAATACATTCCTCTCAATTTATCGCGATTGGATGACAGCATTAACTATTTTAATTATTTTGATAGTCCTGAAGCTGTTATTCATCTAGCTTGGGAAGGTCTGCCGAACTACAATGCTCTTTTTCATTTCGAAGAAAATTTATTCAGGCATTATGCTTTTTTAAAGAACCTCGTTAGAAATGGTGCAAAAGATATAACCGTTGCAGGAACCTGTTTCGAATATGGATTGCAGGAAGGAAAATTAAGTGAAACCATGGCAGCAATCCCTGCAAACCCTTATGCAATCGCAAAAGATTCGCTCAGAAAGTTTTTAGAACAATTACAAAAGCATATTCTTTTTTCTCTAAAGTGGCCAAGATTGTTCTACATGTATGGAGAAGGTCAAAACCCAAATTCTTTGCTGGCCCAATTGGAATCGGCGATAAATAATGGAGAAAAGGAATTTAATATGAGCCCTGGCAAACAACAAAGAGACTATCTGCCGGTAGAAAAAGTGGCAGGATATATTGCACAAATTGCCTTGCAAAAAAAAGTAGAAGGAGTTATTAATTGTTGCAGCGGCGTTCCGATTACTATCAATCAATTGGTTGATAATTTTCTTTCAGAAAAAAAGCAATCCATACAATTAAACAAAGGTTTTTATCCTTATCATGCACATGAGCCAATGAATTTCTGGGGCGATGATAAGAAATTGAAGGATATTATTAAAAGATAAAAAGATGGTATTTTTCTTGAAATGTAATAAAATTGCCATTTTTACACGTTCTTTTTTGTCAGGTGTTGCGGCAATTGCTTTTTGTTTATTATATCAATAATTTCAAAGTGATAGTAATTTCAATATTTCTTTTCTAATTCTAAAAGATGGCAACATTCAATTAATGTTAATAGATATTGTGATAGTAAACTGGAATAGCGGCAACTATTTGCTTAAATGCATCCAATCGGTTTTTACAGAAAAGAATGAATTATATATTGGAAAGGTATTTATTATTGACAATCATTCTTCTGACGATTCTCTTATACAATTGCCAAACCACCACAAACATGTAATTATAAAAAATACACAAAACAATGGTTTTGCAAAAGCCTCTAACCAGGGTTTTAAATTGTGTACTGCGGCGTATATATTATTATTAAATCCTGATGCCCGGTTACTCGATTCTACTCTTGAAAATTGCATTTCGTTTATGGAAAAGGAGCCCGAAGTAGATATTTTGGGCTGCCGCTTGTTGAACGATGATGGTGAAATATCCCCCAGTTGTGCCAGGTTTCCTACACCCTTAAAAATGTTTATGGATTCTATTGGGTTATCAAAAATATTTCCCTCGTTGTTTAAGCCCGCTATTTTAATGTCGGATTGGGATCATAAAACCAGCCGCTATGTTGACCAGGTTATGGGGGCATTTTTGTTTATGCGCCATTCAGTTTTTGGAAAAGTGGGTTATTTTGACGAACAATTCTTTGTGTATTCAGAAGAACTTGACTTTTCCAAACGGCTTTCAGATATAGGAGGCAAATCTTATTTCAATACTGACATTACCGCTATGCACAGCGGCCAGGGAACCACCAAAGAAGTGAAAGGATTCCGCCTTTCCATGAACCTTCGCAGCAGATTGCTCTATGCCAAAAAACATTTTAATTATGGGGGCTATTTATTAGTAGGCTTTGGTACTTTTTTTGTTGAGCCATTTTCAAGAATCTTTTTTTTATTGATAAAGGGAAATTTCAGTGAAATTAAAGAAGTAATTAAAGGGTATCAATTGCTGCTGACAAAGCAAAAAAGTTAGTGCTACCTTAATATTTATTCTATTGAAAAGCCAACTGCTCTAAAATTTTTATCAGGCATTTTTTTGTCAAAAATATTGTACCAAACCGCATCCAGCGCCTCGTCAGAATAATACTGCCGAACAAATTCACAATTTTTTTTGGCAAGCATTTCTCTTTCACCAGGCTTCATAGCATATACTCTTTTGATTTGGGCTACCCATTCATCTGTATCAGAACAATACATTTTTTCTCCCGCATCCTTCATCATATCAGTATAAGCCGGCGTAGCCGAAACCAATGTTGGCACTCCGGTAAACCAAAATGAAATTAATTTATTGGCAGGTTTATACCAGCCTAAAAGATTTTTTTTAATGAGCGGAATGATCCCACAATCGTATTTACTCAGTTCATCATAATTTTTATAAAGTTCCCACTTATGAAATATGGTTTTGATCGGCAACTGATTGAGGATTTTAGAAACAGGTTGTTTTTTTAAATTACCCAGAACAGGATACGTTTCATCGGTAATAACATGCAGCTCACAAAATGAATTTACTTTTTGAAACATCCCCTTAAATTTCAATAGTTGGGGGAGAACCACACTCTGCCCTTCCCAAACCAATTTCATTTTCTCTTCAATAGTATAGTTCGCTTTATGGAACTTAGCTTCATTTTGAAGATAATCGAGACTAATGATCACATTTTTATTCCATTTTTCTACTTTCTTTTTTACCCCTTTATTGGAGCAAATAACTACATCCGCTATTTTCAGCCATTTAATGATAAGCCGTTTATAATTAAAATACAACATGTTTTCTTTGCGAAGTATAAATCTACCCACACCTTTGAATAAAGTACTGAATATATCTGAAGGAAAAATTAAGCTATCAACCATTTCAAAAATAAATTTTGTTTTGGGATGTTTCTTCTTATAAAGTAGCCATTTGCTAAGATTAGAGGGCGCTGTCAATAATATAATATCATAATTCTTACTGGCGTCTGCTATCTCGTATGGAATATTTTGGGTCTTGGCAAAGAATGGGAATCTTCTCCTGTCTGCGGGCTGGGAAAGGTCGGGGAGGTAAGGCACATATCCTATCTTCAATTCCTTACAATTCATTTTAAAAGTTCAATTTATAATAAACAGACTATAATAGTTTTTCTTTAATTTTCAAATATAGGAAGGAAAGATAAAAATCAACTATAGATAATCAATATAAAATAAGCAGGCAGAATAAAATTATATAATACTGTAATTATATTTGCTTTACATTTATCTGTAAGATTATCACATTTTTTTACAGGATGTCAATTATCATGGATCACTTAAATTCGATATTGCAATCTAAAAATCAAAAAAGCGTTGTAACACTAATTCAATTTTCTTAACCCCAAAAATGATCTTCAGTTATTAATAAATATGATCTACCAGCACCCCAAAATAATTGACTTCCCTAAAATAGGCAAAACCATCGAAGGATACATTTCCGTAGCGGAAAATAGTACGCTCCCTTTTGAGGTAAAACGCGTTTACTGGACTTATTTTACACCCGAAAGTATCAGGCGTGGTGGTCATGCTCATCATCATTTGGAACAAATATTAGTTGCCGTTGCAGGGAAAATAATTGTTACTACGCAAATGCCCCGAGAGGAGGAGCAAAGATTTATTTTAGAAACAGCCAACCAGGGAATTTTTCTTCCCATTTATTGCTGGCACCGGATGCAATACAGCCATAATTCGGTACAAATGTGCATTGCAAACATGGCTTATGAAGAAAGTGATTATATAAGAGATTATGAAGAATTTAAAAAATTAGCATGAACATCCATCCATTAGCTGATGTGCAATCAAAACAAATAGGTAAAGGAACTACCATTTGGCAATTTGCGGTTATTTTATCGGGAGCCGTCATCGGGGAAAATTGCAATATCAACTGCCACACCTTTATTGAGAATGATGTCATAATTGGCGACAGGGTAACTGTAAAATCAGGAGTTTATATTTGGGATGGAATACGGATTGAAGACGATGTTTTCATTGGTCCTAATGCCACTTTTGTGAATGATAAATATCCCCGATCGAAAAAATATCCTGAAAAGTTTTTGGGAATTAAAATTGGAAAAGGAGCTTCCATAGGTGCTAATGCTACCATTCTTGGTAGCATAGAAATTGGCGAATATGCAATGGTAGGAGCTGGAAGTGTTGTTACGAAAGATGTGTCTCCTTTCACATTAGTATATGGTAATCCGGCAAAAATTGCCGGGAAAATTGATGAGGAAGGAAAATTAATTAAATAGTTTTTACAATGATTGAATTTTTAAATCTCAAAGAAATAACGAAGCGTGATAAAAAGGATCTTATGCGCGCTTTTGAAAATGTTTTAGATTCCGGATGGTTTATTTTAGGTGAAAGAGAAAAGAAATTTGAAAAAGAATTTTCTGAATTCTGCGGTACAAAAAGTTGTATTGGCGTAGCTAATGGCCTGGATGCATTGATCTTAATTCTGGAAGGATACAAACTTTTGGGCTTTATGAACGAAGGGGATGAAGTGATTGTTCCTTCCAACACCTACATAGCAAGCATTCTTGCAGTTTCAAAAGCAAGATTAAAACCCGTTTTAGTGGAACCGGATATCAATACTTATTTGATAGATGAAAACTTAATTGAACAAAAAATTACTTCAAAAACAAAAGCCATCTTACCGGTGCATTTATACGGCAGGCTTTGCGATATGGATGCAATAAATAACATTGCAAAAAAACACAACCTGAAGGTGATAGAAGATTGTGCTCAATCTCATGGAGCAAGTATTAATGGGATTAAGTGTGGCAATTTGGGTGATGCAGCAGGCTTTAGTTTTTACCCGGGAAAAAATTTGGGTGCACTCGGCGATGGTGGCGCTGTTACTACAAACGATGATGATCTGGCGCAAACCATCATCGCATTGCGCAATTATGGTTCTCATAAAAAATATGAAAACCTTTACCAGGGAATCAATAGCAGGCTTGATGAAATACAAGCCGCCTTTTTATCCGTTAAATTAAAAAATTTAGAAAGCGGTAATCAACTAAGAAGAAAAATTGCTCAATGCTATGTTGATAATATCAGTAACGAATTGATAAACTTACCTTACAAAACAAAAACAAACGTCTTAAACAAGGAGGACCATGTTTGGCATGTATTCGCAGTGAGAATAGTTAATAGAGAAAAGTTTCAAAAATATTTATCAGATAACGATATCCAAACGGTAATACATTACCCCATTCCGCCGCACAAACAAAAGGCATATTCGGAATGGAACAACGAAAATTTTCCTATCTCCGAAAAAATTCATAAAGAAATAATTTCATTACCACTTAGTCCGGTAATGACAGATGTTGAAGTCAAAAAAATAATAGAAGTTACCAATTCATACAAAGATTAAAATATTCTTTTCGAAGACTGGTAAACTTTTATAAAATAACTTGAAAATTATTTCTTTACAGTAACTCTGTTTTCTACCCAACTTTTTAATTCGGGGCACGATTGATATTGCTTATCAATATTTACATAGAAGGTGGGGATATTTTTAGCGAACCAGGCATCCAGCACATCATTCTTTTTTTCTTCCAGCGCCTTTTGTGATAAGGTATTATAATCATCTTTAAGATTCTCTCTGTGAGGTTCTGATTTACTTTTTATAATAACGATCCTTACTGCTTTTTTCTGTGCACTCGGGTCATAAAATTCAGTGGGTTCAGAATACACACCTACCTTTAAATTTTTAAGCATCAACACAAGGGATTTATCAAGTTCGTCAATAGATAAAAAAGTACTCCCATCGGGACCTGTGACTAACCCTCCGGTAAATTTACTGTTCTCATCTTCGCTATACTTTGATACCGCTTCTCCAAAGGCGAGCGTTCCTTTCATCAATTGAGTTCTAATAGAATCTAATTTTGCTTTTGTGGCATCTACTTCAAAAGAGCTGACCTGAGGGATCTTTAAAATATGCCTGATTGTAGCATCATCGCCGCGCCGGCTTACCATTTGAATAATATGATACCCAAATCTTGTTTTAAAGACGTTGGATATTTCACCATCTTTTAAGCTGAATGCTTTTGCCAAAAATATAGGATCCCATTGCTTTTGATTACGGTTTATCTCATACTCACCACCGTTATTTTTACTACCTGGATCGTCAGAATACTGAGTAGCCAGTTCTGCAAATGTTCTGGTACCGTTTTGTACTTCCTTTTTATATTCATTCAATTGATCAATGGCATATTGGTCCAGGTCACGGGTAGGTTTGGGATACATTACTATTTGTCCTATTTCAAGCTGGGATTCAATAAAATGAAGACTATCTTTTGGTATTTTGTTATAATAGGCTTCTACTTCTTTTGGCGTTATTCTTACATCTTTGGTAATTTTATCTCTTTCTCCCTTTGCCAGCAATTGATCGCGAAACACTGGTATCATTTCCTGTTTAAGTTGGAAAACAGTTTTACCCGCGATTTGTTCCAAAATTTCTTTGGATCCATATTGCTGCAAATAATATCTTACCCTGTTGTCAATTTCTGCATTAACATCATCATCAGAAACAGGAATAGAATCTCTTTCGGCTTGTAATACCAATGCTTTCATGGCAAGAGCTTGCTGAAGAAGAAGACAACCTGCATTTGACGGAACATCTATCCCTTGCCGCTGCATATCATGTATGCTGTTATCAATATCACTTTTAAGAATTATTTTATCACCTACAGTTGCAATTATTTTATCGGCTACTACTTTTTTTGTTTGGGCAAATAAAGTAAATGAGGATGTTAGAAAACAAAGAAGAACTAAAATTTTTTTCATCAGACGTTTATGTATTTACTGTTGCAGCTACAATCCTTTAGCATTTAAAAAATGTTGGGTCAAAAATACACCTGTATATCGTGAGTTGTTTTTTTGGAAAGTTAAAAGTTGGCAAGCTTTTGTTAAAGAAATTTACATTTGTTAACTTATAAAGTTCTTTTTACTTCTATTTCTTCAAACGCTTCAATCATATCACCTGTTTTCAGATCATTATAATTTTTAATGATCATACCACATTCCATATTATTGGTTACTTCTTTTACATCATCTTTAAAACGTTTGAGACTTCCCAATTCGCCAGTATGAATGATGATGCCATCTCTTACCAGGCGAATCCTGTTGTTCCGTGCTATTTTCCCTTCTACCACTAAACAACCCGCAACAGTTGCCTTATCAAATTTGTACGTTTCTTTTATTTCTGCAATGCCCAGTACTTTTTCCTGTATTTTGGGTTCCAGCATCCCTTCCATTGCGCTTTTCACTTCGTCAATAGCATCGTAAATAATAGAATATGTTTTTATCTCAACACCCTCATGATCGGCAATTTTAGATGCCTGCAATGACGGACGAACATTAAAACCGATAATTACTGCGTCGGATGCTGTTGCGAGCATTACGTCTGTTTCGGTTATCTGGCCTACTCCCTGGTGAATGATGCTAACAGCGATTTCTTCTGTACTTAATTTTTGTAAAGAATCACTTAATGCTTCAACAGAGCCATCCACATCTGCACGAATGAGAAGATTTAATTGTTTGAAATTACCCAATGCAAGCCTACGGCCAATTTCATCAAGTGTAATATGTTTTTTAGCTCTTATTCCCTGCTCACGCAATATTTGAGATCTTCTGTTCGCTGTATCTTTTGCTTCAGATTCATCTTCATAAACTTTAAAAGTTTCACCCGCCTGTGGCGCACCGTTTAGCCCCAATACCAAAACAGGTGTGGATGGAGGTGCCGATTTTACTCTTTGGTTTCGTTCATTAAACATAGCTTTTATACGACCATAATGTTGGCCTGAAACTAAAAGATCTCCTTGGTTCAGAGTCCCGTTTTGAACTAAAATAGTTGCCACATATCCACGTCCTTTATCAAGAGACGCTTCTATTATTGTACCACTCGCTGGCTTTTTAGGATTAGCTTTTAATTCAAGCAGATCGGATTCCAATAATACTTTTTCCAGCAGATCATCTACATGTAATCCTTGTTTGGCACTTATTTCCTGGCTTTGATATTTGCCTCCCCAGTCTTCTACCAATATATTCATTCCCGAAAGTTGCTCTTTTATTTTTTCGGGATTAGCGCCCTCTTTGTCTATTTTATTTAATGCAAATACCATTGGAACATTGGCGGCCTGTGCATGTGAAATGGCTTCTTTTGTTTGAGGCATTACTGCATCATCTGCAGCAATTACGATCACTGCAATATCAGTAACTTTTGCTCCTCTGGCACGCATGGCTGTAAATGCTTCGTGTCCGGGAGTATCTAAAAAAGTAATAGATCGCCCATTGCTTAATGTTACTTCATAAGCACCAATATGCTGCGTAATCCCTCCGGCTTCCCCCGCGATTACATTGGCATGGCGTATATAATCGAGTAAGGAGGTTTTACCATGATCCACATGCCCCATAATGGTTACAATAGGAGAACGCGCCACAAGATCTTCTTCATTATCTTCTTCCTCTGCATCTTCTAAATCATGCTGGTCGTCTATATCAATAAATTCCACTTCATAGTTAAATTCACCGGCTACCAGTTCGATTACATCTGCCTCCAGACGTTGATTAATAGAAACCATTATACCGAGACTCATGCATTTGCTGATAACATCAGCAAAACTCACATCCATTAAATTAGCAAATTCACTTACGGAAATAAATTCTGTTACCTGCAATTTATTGTCTGCAATTTCCTCTCCTGCGCTTTCGGCAGCTTCTTCTCTTTTTTGTTTACGGTACTTCGCTTTCAGGCTTTTTCCTCTGCCACCGGCTCCGGCCAGTTTTGCCTGTGTTTCTTTTATTTTATCCTGAATCTCCTTTTGATCAATTTCTTTTTCTTCCCTCCTTGAAACAGGTGCATTACGGTTAAATCTTCCTCCTCCTCCAGGGCGGTTAGTTGTCTGAGGACGTTGAAAATTAGGGCGTGGCTGGTGATTCCCCGAAGGTTTTTTTTCAACAATAATACGTTTACGTTTTCTTCTTTCATCGACAGGTTTTGGCCGCGTATCGTTATTAACCGGAAGATCAATTTTACCCATTATTTTAGGTCCTTCCAGTTTTACCGCTTTAATATTTGTAATGATTATCGGGACTTCTTGCTGTGGGGCTCTCGGACCTTCGGGCTGAATTGTTGAAGTTGGTTCGTCTTTTTTCTCAGGAATCTCCTCCTCCTTTCTGATAACCCCTTTTACTTTTGTATCTTTTTTCTTAGCTCCTTTCTTGGGTCGTACAGAAGAATCAATTTTGTCGAGGTCAATTTTATCAACAATTTTAACTCCTTCTACTTCAGGCGCATCAATTTTAATTAATTCAGGCTCCGTTGATTCTTTGGCATCGGATGTTGGTTGTAAATCTGTTGATTTTTTCTTTTTATCTGAAGATGATTCCACTATCGGGACATCAACATTTATTTCACTAATTTTTGCTTCTGAAGAAGCAATTGCCTCTTCATGCACGGGTTTCTCTTCTTTAGGTTTTATGGTTTCTTTTTTATTGAAAGAAAGATCTTGTTCATCTTTTCTTTTTTTATTGTCAACAGGGGCATTCTTGGGAAGATCAATTTGTTCGGCTTTTTGTTTTGCTACTTTATCCGGCTGAAATTCTACCTGGAGCACACGGTACATTTCTTCCGAAATTTTTGAGTTGGGCTTCAAATCGTCTGTTTCAAAACCTTTGGACACAAGAAAGTCTGTCAAGGTACCCGTACCTATATTAAACTCTTTAGCCGCCGCCATCAACCTTGGTGTATTTTTTTCTGCCATTAATCTTTCCTTACCCCTTTTTTCAGAAGGTAATTTTTTAATTTTAAATTATATCTCTATTCATCCAATTATTTCCAGAAAAATAATTGAAGTTATTATTCATTCGTAAATTCTTCTTTTAAAATCTTTTTCACTTCGGCGATTGTTTCTTTTTCAAGATCAGTTCTACGCTCCAGTTCCTCATCAGATAGGTCTAACACGCTTTTTGCTGTATCGCATCCTATCTTTTTTAATTCATCAATTACCCAGGTTTCCAATTCATCTGTAAATTCGTCCAGGTCCACATCGTATTCCTCTATTTCACCTTCGTTATCACGGAATACATCAATTTCAAGCCCTGTAAGCTCACAAGCAAGCTTAATGTTCACTCCCCGGCGCCCAATAGCAAGAGAAACCTGATCTGGCTTCAAATATACACTAGCGTGTTTTGCTTCCATGTCCACCTCCATGCTGGTAATTTTAGCAGGAGTCAAGGAACGCTGAATGAGCAATTGTATATTATTGGTCCAGTTGATGACATCAATATTTTCATTTTTTAATTCGCGCACAATACCGTGAATGCGACTGCCCTTCATACCCACGCAGGCGCCAACCGGGTCAATGCGGTCATCAAAACTTTCAACAGCTACTTTCGCTCTTTCTCCGGGGTCTCTTACTATCTTCTTTATCACAATCAGGCCATCAAAGATCTCAGGAACTTCAATTTCAAGTAATTTAGCGAGAAACGAAGTATCTGTTCGGGAAACAATAATGGCTGCCTGATTATTTTTCAACTCTACATTTTTTACAACTGCTCTTACTGTTTCTCCTTTCTTAAAATAATCTGAAGGTATTTGTTCCGATTTGGGAAGTAACATTTCATTTCCTTCTTCGTCAAGCAATAAAATTTCTTTTTTCCATACCTGGTAAACTTCACCACTGATTATTTCACCTACCCTATCCTCGTATTTTTTAATCAGAATATTTTTCTTAAGGTCGTTGATACGACTTGCCAGTGTCTGTTTTCCGGCCAGTATCGCTCTTCTTCCAAATTCTTTTTGGATATCCACTTCTTCATACAATTCTTCACCTACCTGGTAGTCTGGCTCTATTTTTATCGCATCTTTGTATTCAATTTCCGTAAGCGTATTATACAAGTCATCGTCATCTACTATCGTGCGGCGTCGAAATATTTCAAGGTCACCTTTTTGGTCATTAACGATCACGTCAAAATTATCATCTGAACCATATTTTTTTCGGATCAGTGTTTTAAAGACATCTTCCATTACCTTCATTAGAGTAGGTCTGTCGATGTTTTCAGCGTCTTTGAATTCCTGAAAGGACTCCATTAAATTGATACTTGCCATTGCTGTTATTTTAAAAAGTTATCAGCACAGTGGTGTGCTTTATCTGATTAAATAATATTGTTGTTGTTTTTATTTTCATTTTATTCCCTTTTCCTGTTTTTTCTTCTATTGTTATGTTTTCTTCATTTGCATGAGTAAGTGTTCCTTCTGATTTTGTACCATCATTTAAAACTACTTCCACTTTGCGACCAATATTTTTTTGGTATTGGCGTAATAATTTCAGTGGCCTGTCCACTCCGAAGGAAGAAACTTCCAACGAAAAATTGCTGTTCCCAAAAAGTGAAGTTTCTTCAATAAATTTATAAAGAGCTTTATTTATTGAGGTACAATTGTCAATGGTAATTCCATTATCGCCATCCAATAAAACAGTGATCTTATTTCCCGGAGCACTTTTTACCTCCACAAGAAACAAGCCATCCGATTTTTCAATAAAATGTTTTACAAATTCCTCAATCTTCTCTATTTCGGCAGAAGTGGTCATTTTATTTATTTTATTCTCCTTTTTTAAAAAAGAAGAAGGGAACGCTTCCGTTCCCTTCACTAATCTTTTACGCTGTAAAGGTAAGCTAAATAAGATTTACACTCCAAATTATGTTTTGGGGAAATGAATTCATTAACAAATTTTTGAATTTTATTTATATAAACGGAAAAGGTAAACTGATGTAAAACGTTTATTTTTGTGGAATGATTTTCGAAACCATAGGCGAACTTTTTTTACTTTATCTCTTATATAAGCTGATATTTGATTTCATTATTCCAATTTATGAATCTTCTAAAAAGATCAAAAAGCAATTTGGAGAAATGCAGGATAAAATGCAGAACGATATGAGAAATTACCAGGCTCATCAAAATCCTACTCAACCTGAACCTGCACCTGCACCCAAAAAGGAAGGTGATTATATTGACTTTGAAGAAGTAAAAAAATAAACCGGTTACTTACCAGGATAACCCAAGATTTTCAATTTTTTTTTCTGGCGTTAAAAGTATGGTTTGTAATCCTGCTTTTTTTGCACCTTCAATATTTTGCACAGAATCATCAATAAAGAGAGTTTTACCAGCTTCAATGTTAAGTTGATTTAAAATCCATTTATAGCAAACAATGTTTGGCTTTCGCAATCCAAGAGCACAGGAATAAAACACTTTGTCAAAATATTTTTCAAAAGGTTTATCTCTTTTTTTATTGTGAAAGATTTCATTAAATGAAGTAAGATGAATATAATTAGTATTACTAAGAAGAAATAATTTATATTTTGGCCTGATATTATCTAAAAATTGCAGGCTGCTTTCACGAAACGAAAGTAACATGGCATTCCAGGCATTTCTGATATCTTCCGGCGATAAATTTAGCCCGGTACAATGATTCAATTCTTTATAAAAATCTTGTTCTGAAATTTTTCCTGTCTCCAATTTTTGAAAAAGCTGATTAGCATCTGCCTGTGAATACATTTGGTCAAAATCAGTAATACCCAGTTTTTCAAACGCATTTCGGGTACGATTATAATCAATATCTAATAAAACGCCGCCGAGGTCAAAAATGATATTTTCTATTTTTTCCATTTGCAAAGAAAATTATTTCTGTTGACTTGATGAATCTTTTATATGAAATAAGGATAGGAAAATTTCAGGTGTAAAAAATAATAAATTAAAATGGTTTAATTTTATAGAAAATAAAAACTCATTTATGTCTGCAATTCCTAAAATAGGTATTTCTGAAAAAGAATATTTGGATGAAGAAAGAAAAGCGCTAAACAAAAGCGAATATTATAAAGGAGAAATATTTGCAATGGCCGGAGCTACAAAAGTGCATAATGCAATTGTTGGAGCCTTACTTGGTGAGCTTTATGGTTTTCTCAAGGGTAAATCCTGCAACGTTTACCCGGGCGATCTCAGAGTTCATAATAGCGAAAACACTTTATACACTTATCCTGATGTAATAGTCGTTTGTGGTAAAGAAGAATATTTAGATGACGAATTTGATACTCTTCTGAATCCAACGGTTTTGATTGAAGTGCTTTCACCTTCTACTGAGAATTATGACAGAGGAACAAAATTCAAATTATACCGCTCTATTCCTTCACTTAAAAATTATGTTTTAGTAAGTAGCACCGAATATGCAGCGGAGGTTTACACACGTATTGAAAATGATGAATGGAAATTAAATACAACAAAAGGTAAGACAGGAAATATTCATATCAACGCTATAGATTTTGATCTTTCCCTAACAGATGTTTATGCCCAGGTAGATAATTTGATTCCAGCAGAATGAGACTTTGGGTCCTTTTAAGAATTTAAAAAATTAGATTAATTTACCTTGAAAAATAAATCCGCATATTTAAATGTCAATTTATGAATATTAAATTAATCGCTTTTATCTTAATAATTACTACTGCTTTGGGAGTTTCATGCAATAATTCAAATAACAAAAAATTACAAACAATGAATACAAAAGATTCAACATCCAATAATACTGACAGTATAAAAGAAGAGTCTGCTAATTTTATGGTAGATGGGAAAAAATATTTAGGATTTGTATATTATGATCAAAATATAAAAGGCAAACGTCCGGGTATATTAGTAATTCCCGAATGGTGGGGATTAAATGATTATCCAAAAAGCAGGGCCAAACAATTAGCTGGCCTCGGTTATGTCGCTATGGCAGTAGATATGTATGGCGGCGGAAAATTGGGCAATGACCCAAAAACTGCTCAGGAATTGGCGACTCCGTATTATAAAGATCCGTTGCTGACAAAACCACATATTGATGCTGCAATTGCAAAAATTAAAACATTTCCGCAAACAGATACTTCTGAGATAGCCGCCATCGGATATTGCTTTGGGGGATTTGTAGTTTTGAATGCAGCTAAATTGGGAGCCGATTTAAAAGGTGTAGTAACTTTTCATGGTGGACTTAGTGGAGTAGCCCCACAAAAAGGATTACTGAAAGCGAACATTTTGGTTTGCCATGGCGGAGCGGATGTATTTGAAAACCCTCATGTGGCTGAATTTAAAAAACAAATGGATTCGGTTGGAGCAGATTATAAGTTTATAGTTTTCCCCGGAGCAACACATGCCTTCACTAATCCGGCTTCTGATGAAAATCATAAAAAATTCAACATGCCTGTTAAATATGATGCAGCTGCGGATACTGCTTCGTGGAACGATATGAAAGATTTTTTTAAGAAATTATTTTAAAAGGGAATTTTCAATGATTGTTTGCTAAAAATATATTTTGACTCATTTCTGAATCAGAAGTTTGCTTTACAAACTAATCCCGAGAGTTGAAATATGAAATTGAATTCCTTCTAATACCCCTTTGGCCAAAACATCTTTCGTAAAATAAGTGGTTTTATTTTTACGTAATTCCTCCAGTTCCGGACTGTAGTTGGCCACAACAATTCCATTGGTTTTCCCTTTAAGCATATCTTTATCATTACCTCCGTTTCCGGCTGTAATAAAATTTTCCAACGGCTGTTTCCATTTATAGCTTAAATAACGTACTGCACTTCCTTTACTGGCACGGAAAGGTAAGAGGTCCAGGTAGAGGTTTTCCGTTACTAATATTTTAGCTCTTAGCTTACGGTCGTAAAGAAATTTATAAAGATCAGCAATACCATCTTCCTTAAAATTCTTGTCAATATAATAGCTCAGCTTGAAACGCCATTGGGCAGAAGGATCCTGCAAAGTAATTCCTGGAAATTTTGACAAAGCATTTTGTAATTCGTTTCTTTTCCATTGGTAATCTATATGGCTTTCAAACCCATTATCAGGAATAAAATTATCGGAATAATAAATCTCTGAACCTGCCGAACATATCAATACATCCGGCGCAGGCAAATTATATTCTGCAAATGCCTGGCTGATAAGATCTTTGTTTCTACCACTTGCAACGCCAAATACAACTTTATCTTTTCGATCTTCAATCCATTTTGTAAGCTCATTGAGACCATCTGATTTTTCGCCTTCTACCAGTGTGCCATCAAGGTCAGAAATAATAAAAAGTTTAGCCTTTAATAGTTTTTTCCCGTAAGCTGTTTTATCTGGTTCCAGCGGGCTAACTGCATTTTTTTGTTTAATAATATTCTCAACTATCTCCATATACCTGTTGGTATGAGCGCTCCATGAATAAAGTTGATTGACTGATTTAATTCCATTGGCTGAATATTTTTCCCATAATGTCTGGTCAGAAATAATTTTTTTCAAAGCCTCCGCAATTGCTGCAGGATCTTCCACATCCACCAATAATCCATTGTTGCAATTTTCAAGGATCTCCTTTGGTCCCCCAGTAGGTGATGCAACCACAGGAAGCCCACAGGCCGCAGCTTCTACAATGGTAAGACCAAAATTTTCACCTGGTGTAGCATTTACAAATACCCCTTTTTTTCGCGCAGCCACACGATATATTTCGGGTACTTCCATTTTGGGATCATTTTTTTTTGGAATAGCCATCTTTCCATAAAGGTCATATTTATCAAGTAAGAGCAAAAGATTGGTAAGTATATCCTGTTCATCTTCCGGCATTTCTGTAATATCTTTTCTTACGCCAGCAAATATTGCAAGATTGGCCATTGCCTGCAATTCCTTATCCTGCCCATAAGATTGAATGATCCTTTCAAAATTTTTCCGTTTATCAGCACGGCCAATAGAAAGTATTAAGGGCTTGCCTGGGTTGAATAAGAAACGTTCTATTTCTGAATTTACGCGATATAAAGCCAGCTCCTGCTCAATGCTCATTTTAAAAGAAGGCATGTTAAACCTGTAAAAAGGATAAAATAGATCCAGGTTTACTCCCGGAGGAATCACAACAAACCTTCCTGCTTTCTTATTTTTATATAAACCATATTGTGTATCTATTTCATGTTGGGTGCTTACAATTATTGCGTCCGCCTTTTGCAGAAAATTTTCTTCTACAGCGATCCTCTGTTCCATGTTGAACTTCTCATTGATGTTTTCGGGAGAAAGACCTTCTGCCAATAAAATTTTATTCTTATTTCGACCCAGGGAGTGGGCGGTAGCAATGAAAGGAATTCCAAACACCTGGCTTAACTGTCCTGCAATATAATTGCCATCAGCGTAGTGACCATGTACTAGATCCGGGAAATCATCTTCTATTTCAATAAATCGAATCGTTTTATCAATAAATTCATCCAAATAATCCCATAAAGATTCTTTTTGACGATAAGTATTTCCTCCGCAAGTCATGCGCACAATGCGTGCTTTTTCATTTACCGTTTCTATTTCTTTCTCATAGGATGAAGTAACTCTTTTATCAATGATTCTGCGGGTAAACAGATCCACTTTTCTTACCCCGGGATGCTCTGAAAGATTTTCTAGCAATTCAAGTACATATTTTACCTGCCCTCCTGTATCCTTGTCTCTGCCTATCTCGGGGTCTTTAAATCGTATGAGCCCATGAGGGCTGAAAAGTTGAATGTAATATCCGCTCATCATTTATTTTCACATTATTCTGATATTTGTAAAAATAGCCAATTCCTATAACTATGATTATTTTGTAAATTGTTACCCTAAAAAGAAATATCAAATTATGTATTCAGGATCAGGATTCAGTGATTGGGAAATCGGCGATATAACGGTTATTGTACACGAAAATATATATCATTTATTTCATCTTATTATTCCTAACCACGATTATATCGCACACGCAGTTTCTGAAGATGGGATTTCGTGGAAAAGAGTGAAAAACGCTTTGTTCGTGGGTGATCCGGGTGAGTGGGATGATGATATGCTTTGGACAATGGATGTATGTAAGAAAATCAGCAATACCGAAGATCCCGAATTTGAAATGTATTATACAGGTTTACAGCGAAAGGATCGTGGCGTTGTTTCAAGAATAGGATTTGCAGAATCTGATAATCTGCTCGATTGGAAAAAAAATTCCAAAAATATTTTTCCTATTGAACCCAAAGGAATTTATTACGAGACTTCAAAAACCAATCCAAGAAAATGGTTAAGTTTCAGGGACCCTTATAAGTTCGATTATAACGGTGAGGCATATCTTCTTTTATGTGCGCGAAGTATTAATGGACCTGTATCCAGAAGAGGCTGTGTAGGATTGGTCAAAATTACCAATGATGTATTGGAGTTATTACCTCCTCTGTTATATCCTATGGTATATGATGACATTGAGTGCCCATGTGTGTTTCAGTTGAAAGGGAAATTTTTTATATTGGGATCTATCCGGGAGGATATTAAAGTGCGTTTTTGGTTTGCACCGGAAATTTTTGGTGAATACCATTCCTTTCATGCTGATGTATTATTGCCTGTGGGGAATTATGCCGCACGTGTGGTTCAGGACAACGATCATTTGCTGGTATATAATTTTTTCTATGCCTATGGAAATATTAATTCCATGCGTGTACTTCCTCCACCCAAAGAATTAGATGCAGACAGTGATGGAAGATTATTGCTGAAAAGTTATTACCGATGGGAACTTATGGCTCAAAAAGTAATTCCACAAGCCAAAATCAAAAAATTAAAACATTTGTTTTCAAATCCGACAGCATCTTCAATTATTGAGCCGAACAAATGGACATGTGGATCCAGGAGCGGGTATGAAATATTTTGCTTTAAAAAGCCATCACTAAGTTTTATTTGGGATGGCTTGCTTTCGGTAGAAGGAATGGGAAAACTGGGTTTGGTAAGTGATATGGACAAGGAAGGCAATGGTTACTTTATTTCATTTGATGTAAAGAATGGTTTACTGCAACTAAGAGCGTGGGGATTCAACCCTTTGGATAACCGCCAAAACTTTATTTTTAAGGATATACAGTCTGCAGTTTTTAAAATGACTGAAAAGATTTCTTTCCAGTTTAGACTTATTCGCTATGGGAATTATATTGAATTATCAATAAATGGAGAAGTAAAACTTACACTGATGGATTATACCTATTCAGGTAATAACATCGGCCTGTATTCTGCTTCTTCCGTGATTTCTTTACAAAATTCAATATTGAAAATATTACCTGAGCCCAAAGAAGAATATGCCAGCCAGGAAGAAGCTCAAAAATTTCCGGAAAAAGAAGAAATCAAAAAAAGTTGATTTTCTGAAATTATCAAGTATGAATAATTACAAAAAGGTAGTAAAAATTTAAGCTATTGATAAATACTTTACTCTCAAAACATGGATGATGCTCACTGCTAATTATCAGTTGAAATAAACCAGAAAATAAATTTGATTTTGTAACCAAAAAAATATGCAGTCAGAAAAAAATATTTAAGGAGTACTTTTATTTATTATTTCTTCTACCCTTTCAAGTTTGGTGTCTTTTCCATTTAAAATATCACGCCAGTTGGGACCTATGTAAATATCCGGCATTACTCCGGTTCCTTTGAAAGAAATGTGATGATATTGTACCAATTTAAAGAACGGAAGCCTTACCCTCAATTTGGTATTGGGCAAAGTTATATTGGGAATCATAATTCCTGAATTACCATACCAACCACCACCGGTTTCTTCGCCTACCAGTTTAATATTGCTTTGTCCTTTTACATCATTACAAAACAGGGTGGAGGCTGAAAAAGTTATTCCGTTAATTAGAACATATATTTCTCCATCGAAATGGTTTTTTCGTTTAGGCATAAACGTATGATTTTCCCAATAACCAAAATGATATTTCCCATCCTTTTTTTTATGAGTTACAAATGTCAGGCCGAGATTATTCAAAAATCCCGTTGAAATATATTTGGTATATGGTCTTAGATTCTTACTCACCGAGTATGCCGAATCTGCGACTTTAAAAGGTTTGTCTCGTAAAAACCTTGTAAGAAAAGCAGATTTAATAATATCTCCACCGCCATTGGCTCTTATATCTATTACAAGATTCTTTGTTTTATTTTTCCGCATAATGCGAAATGATCTTCTGAAAAAATTTCTTAAATGGCCATTAGAAAATCCATTTACCGTCATCAGTGCAAAAGAAGAATCAAATTCCAATGATCGGATATTTTGCAATTTTTCATAATGAGTTATTTTCCTTTTCTTTTGTCTCAATTCTTTTTTTATTTTTTTTACGGTATCCGGCTCCGGGGAAAACCATGGTAAACGTACACTATTGGCAACACCATTACTGTCTGTATAATCTACCTGGTAATTTTTATATAAACCAAAAATATTACGATGGAAATAGGGGAAATTAGCACTTAAGCGTATGTAATTCACGTTTTCGGAATAGCCGTCTTCAACCAAAAAATGAAACATATAATTGATCATATCGGCGGTTTTTATTCCATTAATAGCTGTAATAAAATCCCCGTTTTTAATTAAAGTATCCTTACGATTCAGATCTGCAATCACCATCATCGAATCTTTCCAGACCTTTAAGAAAAGCGGGAATGAAGGGATGATTTTATTTTTTATGAAATGGTTCCACCCTTTGCTCATACTGAAACTCGTGTGACCACAATGAATTGTTGATGTAAGAGGCGCTAATATTTTCCAGCCAAACTGTAGCTCTGTCATCGAGTCTGAAATAGCTTTATAACCCCGATCGAAATAATAATCCATACTGTCCTTGGAAGTGTACCAATAGAGAGCCGGATGCTTTTTTTCAAGAATATTTCTCAATAAAATATAATCCTGTTGTAATTGCGCTTTTGAATATTTTTTATTAGGATTATAATTTCTGGAAACCGAACAGGAAAAGAGTAATGGTAAAAGAATTAAAAAAAATAGGTGCCTCATGATTTTACGAGTCGTATAATATTGTACAATATTAATTCTTTGATTTTTATTATTTAAGAGCATTCCATCCCTGGGCTGTGAGTGGATATTTATTTCCACCCTTTGTAATAATTATTGAACCCGCTTCCTTTTCAGTGATATTGCCTACAATGGTAATTGATTCATCTGAAGATATTTTCTCAAAATCTTTTTGGTCAATGGTAAATAGTAATTCATAATCTTCGCCACCGCTTAGTGCGCAGGCTGTAGGATCCAGTTCCAGTTTATAAGCAAACTGACGCGCTACATCATTCACCGGAATTTTTTCTTCGTATAAAACACAGCCAACTTCACTTTCTTTACAAATGTGCAAAAGCTCACTGCTCAATCCATCGCTGATATCAATCATAGAAGTTGGTTGTATTTCTTTTTCAGCAAAAAAGTCTATGATATCTCTTCTTGCTTCAGGTTTTAAAATTCTTCCTATGATGTAATCCTGGTTTTCTAGGTCAGGTTGTACGCCCTTTGTTTCTAAAAAAATTTTCTTTTCTCTTTCCAGCAAAGTCAACCCAAGAAAAGCACCGCCCAGGTCGCCGCTCACACAAATAAGATCACCCTCCTTTGCGCCACTTCTTGTTACGAATTTATTGGGTGTTACTTCGCCAATTGCAGTTACACAAATAATAAATCCTTTTTGAGAAGATGTAGTATCACCACCAACGAGGTCAACATTGTATTTATCACAAGCCGCATATACACCTTCATAAAATTCATCCAGTGCTTCCACGCTGAAACGATTACTGAATGCCACGCTCATCGTAATTTGCGCAGGGGATGCATTCATTGCATATACATCACTGAGGTTTACAATCACACTTTTATAGCCCAGATGTTTCAAAGGCGTGTACATGAGATCAAAATGAATCCCTTCTACAAGCATATCGGTTGTTACTACCGTTTGCTTTCCAAAATGATCCATTACGGCAGCATCGTCTCCGACAGATAAAATAGTAGAAGCGTTCCTTATCTCATTATTTTTGGTAAGATGTTCAATAAGCCCAAACTCTCCAAGTGTAGATACTTCTGTTCTTTCAGGGTCCATTTTTATGAATTATATCTTTTACATTAAGTTGGCAAAGTTAATTCCAATTTTATGAAGGAATGCGGATTAAATTTTGTGCATTCTTATTTTAAAACAGCGATATTTTATTTGTAAATTTATCATTTGCTATTTACCCAATTAAAATAATTATTTTTTTAAAGTTGGAATTAAAAAACACCAAAGGTTTTCGAATAATTAATCAATGGCTCGCCGCTAAAGATTTTATCCCTTTTGCATTCCAGGAGGCAACGTGGCAACATATTATCAACAATAAATCCGGATTGGTAAATGCCCCGACCGGATGCGGAAAAACTTTTTCTGTCTTCCTGGGCGCTGTCATTTCTTTTATCAGCGAACATCCTGAAAATTATCAAACCAAAAATAAAAATGGTTTGCAACTTTTATGGATAACACCTTTGCGTGCGCTTGCAAAAGATATTGGTCGCGCCATGGAAGAAGTAATCAGAGAACTAGGGATGAAATGGAAAGTGGGCACCCGTAACGGCGACACCAGCATAAGCGAACGTGCCAAACAAAAAAGACAAGTTCCTGAAGTTCTCATCATCACTCCTGAAAGTTTGCATCTTTTATTAGCACAAAAAAATTACGCGGAAGTTTTTAAAACATTAAAAATAATCGCGGTTGATGAATGGCATGAGTTGCTGGGTAGTAAGCGTGGTGTACAGGTGGAACTGGCATTATCAAGGATTATTGGCCAAAGGATAGAAGACAATAAACAAAAAAATAAACCAAATTTCAATTCTACTTTAAATATCTGGGGGATAAGTGCGACGATTGGAAACCTGCAACAGGCACAGGAAGTACTACTTTCATCTCTTTCTCAATCAGGATTAACTGAAAAAGATTTTGTTACTGTTACAGCGAATATTGAAAAGCCAATCCATATCGAATCTATTTTCCCTGATGAAATAGAAAAATATCCATGGGCGGGGCATCTGGGAATTAAGTTGGTTGACAAAGTGATTCCCATAATTATGAAAAGCAAAACTACACTCATCTTTATCAACACCCGGGGCATGAGTGAAATGTGGTACCAGACATTGCTTCAGGCTTGCCCGGATTTAGCCGGAACTATTGCTTTGCATCACGGAAGTATAGAACAGGAATTGCGGTTTTGGGTGGAAGAAAATCTACAGACCGGAAATTTAAAAGCAGTCGTTTGCACCGCCAGCCTCGACCTTGGCGTTGATTTTCGCCCGGTAGAAACGGTGATACAGGTTGGCTCGCCAAAAGGAGTTGCGCGATTTCTACAAAGAGCCGGACGAAGTGGACACAGGCCCGGGGAGGTGAGTAAAATTTATTTCCTGCCTACGCATTCTTTGGAATTGATAGAAGCAGCAGCTTTAAAAGAAGCCACTGAAATAAAATTGATAGAAAGCCGCGAACCGCGAATTTTATGTTTTGACGTGCTCATCCAATATTTGAGTACGCTTGCCATCTCGGAGGGTTTCTATCCGGATATTATTTTTAAAGAAATCAAATCAACTTTCTGCTACCGGGAAATTTCAAAAGAAGAATGGCAGCAAATCCTTCACTTTGCAACGGAGGGCGGAGTCGCATTACAACAATATGACGACTATAAAAAAATAGAAATTATAGATGGTCTTTATAAAATAAATAACAGAAGAATTGCCATGCGTCACCGCATGCATATCGGCACGATTGTAAGCGACCCGATGATGAAAGTAAAATTTATCAGCGGTGGTTATGTAGGCGTTATTGAAGAGTGGTTTATTGCGGGAATGCAGCCAGGAGATATTTTTACGCTGGCCGGAAAAACACTTGAATTCGTGATGATAAAAGACATGACATGCCTCGTAAGAAAATCAAATGCAAAAAAATCACGAATACCAAGCTGGCAGGGAGGGAGGATGCCTCTTTCTGCGAATTTGGGTTTTATGTTGAGGAAGAAATTTGATGAGGCAGGGTTGCTAATTGAAAATAGAGAATTGAAAATTGGAAATGATGAAGAGTTGAATATTTTAAAACCTCTCTTTGAGTTGCAGCAATACCTTTCGCACATTCCAAAAAGTAATGAATTATTAATTGAACACATCGAAACCAAAGATGGTTTCCATCTTTTCGTATTTCCATTTGAAGGTAGATTGGTGCATGAAGCTATGGCCGCAATTTTAGCGTATCGTATTAGTTTAATTACACCAATAACTTTTTCATTCGCGATGAATGATTATGGTTTTGAATTACTGAGCGACCAGCCGATTCCATTAGATAACAATAATGCGTACATGTTTTTTTCTCCTGAAAATTTATTCGAAGATATTCACCGAAGTCTGAATAGCGTGGAAATGGCGAAAAGAAAATTTCGTGATATTGCCGTTATTGGTGGATTGATATTCCAGGGCTTTCCAGGGGAGCAGAAAAAAGCGCGACACCTGCAATCTTCTGCGTCATTATTATTCAACGTTTTTTCAGAATATGAACCCAATAATCTTTTATTGCGACAGGCTTACAACGAAGTGATGGAACAGCAAATGGAAGAGCATCGTCTCCGCGATATGTTGGAAAGAATTCAAAAGGGAAAAATTATTATTACGTTTCCCAAACGATTAACACCATTTTGTTTCCCCATTAAAGTGGATAGTATGCGCGAAGACCTTTCATCAGAAAAACTGGAAGAGCGAGTGAAGAGAATGCAAATGCAATTGGAAAAATAGAAATCCGGGTTTTAAGGTATCTATCAGAATGTTAGTTTACTATCATTTGTTTCAGGCAAAGATTTTAAGCATTTCAAACAAATCAGTCTCCTTGTTCCCTATATTTCTTTGCAGAAAATTTCTCTAACTCAATCTCTTCACTTTAATATTTTTAAACCATACAGGAGCACTGGCATGTTTTCCCTGGAAGCCGATATGGCCATGTAAGGGAAGAGTTGCCATTGGGTTATTCAGCCATGAAGGAATATCTGAACCATCGGGATTAGTTTTAGCAGAAGTGAATTGGCTCATGTCGCAGGTATTAACAAGTGTGCCATTCAGTACCACCCATATTCTTTTCCCAATGCAGGTTATGGTATAATGATTCCATTGACCCGGCCTGTGCAATGTTTTATGAGTTGCAGCCTGGTGTCCGAATATAGCGGCACATTGCCATGTAGCCGGTGAGGTGCTCCATTCCTTACTATAGTCATCTGCTATTTGTATTTCTACAGAATGAGGTATCCAGTTGGCCATATCTGTAGCATGCACCATTACGCCGCTGTTGGTACCATCGGCGTTCATAAAATCGAGGTCCAATACAAAATTATCATATTCATCTTTGCTCCAAAGGGCTTCATCTTTTGTTGCAGTTATGATGCCGGCACTGTCGCTCCACACACCGGCAGGGAAAACAGCATTGTTAAGATCGCTGTTAAACATATTGGCCCAACCTGGTCCGGAGGTATCAGGGTTGATATACGCAGCATCCTGCGCAAATGAATGGATAGTAAGCATGCAAATAATTACTGTTGCAAAAATCTTATAGGTTTTCATGAATCAAAAAGTATTGCTGTTGAATAATGATAGATCAAATGTAATTGTAATTGTTGTAAAAAGGCAATAAAATGAATTGCCTATAATTGATTGTGTTGATAAGAAAAAGATTATTAAACTTTTGGGTCTTCTTATTGATTGACCCTATTTTTTTATGGTAATAAGAAACTGACTAATATTTATTTTTTGGGAAATCTTAGTTGAGTGCATCTTAAAAGTTCTAATGCTTATTTATATAAAAAAAGCGCCAATAGAATCAGGCGCTTTTTAAAAATTAGAATATTTTTTTAAGAGATAAAATATTGTTAGGCTACTTTAAGCATACTCAGTTTGCTAATGCTGAATTTGCGTAGCGCATATTCTTTTGTAAGTCTAAAACTTTTTACTTTTTGGGAAGGTAATTCATACATAGCGTCTGTCAAAATACTTTCACAAATACTCCTTAATCCTCTTGCCCCTAATTTATATTCCATGGCTTTTTCTACCATAAATTCATACACATCATCTTCAATTATTAGATCAATTCCTTCTATCTCAAATAGTTTTTTATATTGTTTGATCAAAGAATTCTTAGGCTCTGTAAGAATATTTCTGAGTGTAATGGCATCAAGGGGATTTAGATAAGTTACTACAGGAAGCCTTCCTAATAATTCCGGAATGAGTCCAAAAGATTTCATATCCTGTGCGTTTACAAATTGCAATAAATTCTTACGATGATATTCCTGTAGATCCTTATTTACATTGAAACCAATAGCATTGGTATTTATTCTTCGGGCTATTATCCTATCAATACTATCAAAAGCCCCACCGCAGATAAAGAGAATGTTACTTGTATTTACTTTGATGAGCTTTTGCTCGGGATGTTTGCGGCCGCCTTGTGGTGGTACCAAAACTTCAGTACCTTCCAGTAATTTCAATAAACCTTGTTGTACACCTTCCCCACTCACATCTCTGGTGATGCTTGGGTTATCACTTTTACGAGCGATCTTATCAATTTCATCAATATAAACAATACCCTTTTGAGCAGAATTTACGTCAAAATTGCATACCTGTAATAACCTGCTTAATATACTTTCCACATCCTCACCGACATATCCGGCCTCTGTAAATACGGTGGCATCTACAATAGCGAACGGCACATTTAAAATGCGGGCAATCGTTTTGGCCAATAATGTTTTGCCGGTACCGGTTTCGCCCACCATAATAATATTGCTTTTTTCAATTTCAACATCATTATCTATTTTTTGATTCAGGCGTTTATAATGGTTATATACGGCTACAGCCAGGATTTTTTTGGCATCGTCCTGTCCGATCACATATTCATCAAGGTATTTTTTTAGTTCAACAGGTTTTTTTACAGAAAGCTTGTAATTAGAATGAGCAGAATTATTATCCTGTGAAGGGGGAATTTCCTGAGCTATAATTTCCTGGGCATGTTCGATGCAATTTTCACAGATATGCCCTTCCTGCCCGGCAATCAGAATTTTTACTTCATCACGGCTTCTGCCGCAAAATGAGCAATGTAAAGTTTGTTGTTTAGCCATTTGTTACAGATAAAAATTTCTTCTAAAGTATAGCCATTTTTCCTAAAATAAAAGCTATTTATGATAAAGACAACAAAAATGATGAAAACGATGCTTTATAATTTTTTTAAGATACCGTCAATAATGCCATACTTCTTGCTTTCTTCCGCATCCATCCAATAATCTCGGTCAAAATCTTCCATTACTTTTTCATATTCCTGGCCACAATTTTCAGCAAGTATTTTAGCGCCAAGTTCTTTTGCCTTTAATATTTGAATAGCGACAATTTCAAGATCAGCGCTGGTTCCCTGCCCTCCCCCACTCGGTTGATGTATCATTACTTCTCCATGAGGAAAGATAAATCGTTTCCCTTTGGCTCCGCCACTCAATAAAATACTTCCCATACTGGCTGCCATTCCCATACATACTGTGCTAACCGGCGATGAGATCATTTGCATGGTATCATATATTACCATTCCACTTGTGATAACGCCACCCGGGCTGTTGATATAAAAAGTAATTTCCTTTCCAGGGTCGTTTGCTTCAAGATATAAAAGCCTGTTGGTAATATCCTTGGCGCTTTTATCATTTACTTCACCCCAAAGAAATATTTTTCTCTGTTCAATAAATTTTTTATCAAACATGATCCCACCCATCATCTTTTCCATTGGGTTTTCCGGAACCGGCACTTCGGGTTCTTCTTCCTGGTCGTAACGTATCAAATTATTTTTACTAAAAATCATAGCTGTCTATTTTGAATGAATCTATTTTTTTTGTTTTCTTGAGTTAATGATTAATACTTCATCTACAAGCCCGTAATCCTTGGCCTCCATAGCAGTCATCCAAAAATCGCGATTACTGTCTTTGGCAATTTTTTCTATTGTTTGACCTGTATGGGTACTGATGATTTCATAAAGTTCCTGTTTTAATTTTCTTACTTCACCTACTGTGATAGCCACATCTGAAGCCTGACCTGCAGCACCCGCACTTGGTTGATGCATCATAATCCTCGAATGTTTCAACGCACTTCTTTTACCAGGTGCTCCTGCTGCCATTAATACGGCTGACATACTTGCGGCTATCCCTGTACAAATGGTAGCAATATCAGGATTTACAAACTGCATAGTATCATACAAACCTAACCCAGCATAAACACCACCGCCAGGAGAATTAATATAAAGTTGTACATCCCTTGTCCTGTCGGTACTTTCTAAAAAGAGCAATTGTGCAATTATAATGTTGGCTACTTCATCATTTACCGGGTATCCGAGAAAGATGATCCTGTCCATCATCAAACGGCTGTAAACGTCCATCACAGCCACATTCATAGGCCTTTCCTCGATAATATTAGGAGTAAGGTTAGTAACATTATGTTTTATATATCCATCGAGGGTATTACTGCTTATACCTCTATGCTTTACAGCATATTTTTCAAATTCATTTCCAATATTCATAAATTAAATTTAATATAGAACAAATATACAGGGTGAAGTTCCAAATATTATGCTAACAAAAAAAATAAGACAAAAGGACAGTGGAAAGAATGGAAATTGGAAAATTAAAAATGGAGAATTAATATTTGCATTGATAGTAAACAAATATTAAAAACTCCCGTTTTTTACCTTCAGGAATTTTCAATTTTCAACTATCAATTTTCAATTTCTCAATGATGGTGGTGATGCAGTATAGCTAAGAAATCTTCAGAAGTAGTTTCTTTTTCTTCAGGTGTTACCTGTGATTCAAGCCAGTTAAATAATTTTTCAGTAATCAATCTCCGGTAAGAACTATCCACTTGTTTTTCATCTTTCATCATGCGGTCAATATAGCTTTCCAGCCAGGAAGCATCTTGGCCTAAGTTCATTTGTCCAAAATAATTCATTACTTCCTTCTTCATATTGTTTCTTAACTCTTCTTCAGTTACATCAAGATTATTATCCTTAATTATTTTATCACTAATCAGCGTCCATTTTAACTGATTGGCAAATTGAGGATATTCCTTTTCCACTTCTTCTTTTGATTTAGTTTTTTTGCCTCCAATTTCTATCCAGCGTTTTAAAAATTCATCCGGAAATTGCAAAGGAGTATCTAATAAAGTATGGTAAAGCTGATCCTGCACCTGGTTGTGGCCGGCTGCATCCCATTGTTTCTGAATTTCTTCTTCTACAGTTTTACGAAACTCTTCTTCTGTTTTCAGTTCTTTGCCCGGGAAAACCTGGTTAAAGAACTCTTCATTTAATTCTTTTTTTTCTACCAAACCAATTTTAGTTATGGTCATTTTAAAATACTTTTCTATTGAAGAAGTATCTTCCTTATCTATACCAAGATCCGATAAGATCCATTCTCTCTCCTTTTCAGGAAATGCGTCTTTTAATTGAAGGACGATAAAATCATTTACTTTTTTCCCTTGTAGTTTTTGCTGATATTCTTCAGAAAAATATTTTAATAAAATAGAATTATCTTTTGAAATTCCTTCCGCAACTACATTTCCTTCTGCATCACTTTCTTCAAACAAAACATTTAAGACATTTTCAGAGGCAGAAATAGCTTCCGCATCTTTCAGATCGCCATTTTTAGTAACCAATTTTTCCACTTCTTCAGTTACCATTTCTGGTGTAGTTTTCACCTTGTAAAATAAAGGTTTAGCCGTGGAAAGTGCATCTAAAGCAACTTCAGGTTTCAATCCAATTTCGAAAGGAAAATCATAATCAGCAGGCTTATTCATATCAAGCTTGCGCAAATCATTTTCCATAGGTAATGGTTGTGCAAAAATCTCAGGTTTTTCTTTCTGAAGATATTCCTGCAATTCTTTGTCTACTGATTTGATCACCTCATCATAGAAGAGAGAGGCGCCATACATTTTTTTTATCATTCCGGGAGGAACCATTCCTTTCCGGAAGCCGGGAATATTAGCTTTTTTGCTATAATCTTTTATTGATTTTTCGAACGAAGGGAGATAATCTTCCTTTAAAACTTTTACGGTTAATTTTTCGTGAAGATTACCAAGATTTTCTTTTGTTATACTTGCCATTAATCAAAATTTAAAACCGTTTTAAATACGGTTATTTTCTTATTCATAGAAAATTGTTAAAGAAAGTGCGCATGAAGGGACTCGAACCCCCATACCTTGCGGCATCAGATCCTAAGTCTGACGTGTCTACCAATTTCACCACATGCGCTTTTGGGGCGGCAAAAGTAATGGATTTTTTGATAAAAATTGTATTCTACAGAACTGTGAAATAAAATGGAATACATCGTTACCCACTCGGATTGGCTTATCATGCCCCAAAAATTTTCCCCGAAATTAAACCCTTGAATTATTAAAGAGATTTTAATTTTTATTTTTCAATTTAATTCTTGTGTAAATTCGTAGTTAATGGAAACCACGCTCGACATCCCAAAATATACCATGAACGAAGAAGAAGAAAAAAAAGAAATTCTTCGGAAATACCGTGCTTTGTTGAGAGCGTTGAAACCAAAGTTAAAGCCTGGAAGTAAAGAGCAGGTAAGGGTTGCATTTGAAATGGCAGCCGAGGCTCATAAAACTATGAGACGCAAAAGTGGTGAACCATATATTTTGCATCCTTTGGCAGTAGCTATGATTTGCGTTGAAGAAATTGGGCTTGGATTGAGAAGCACTATTTGTGCTTTAATGCACGACACAGTGGAAGATACCGATATTACGCTGGAAATGGTTGAGCGCGAATTTGGCGCCGAGATAGCAAAAATTGTGGATGGTCTTACCAAAATCTCCAATGTATTGGATGCCAATTCATCGCAACAAGCTGAGAATTTTAAAAAAATATTACTTACACTTACTGATGATCCCCGCGTAATATTAATCAAACTCGCTGACCGATTGCATAACATGCGTACCCTTGGTAGTATGAAGCGCGAAAAACAATTAAAAATTGCTTCTGAAACGGTATATGTGTATGCGCCACTCGCACATCGAATGGGACTTTACAATATAAAGACCGAGATGGAAGATCTGGCAATGAAATATATGGAGCCTGATAGTTATCATTATATCGCGGAAAAATTAGCCGATACCAAAAGAGAAAGAACCAGGTATATTAATGATTTCATTCGGCCAATTAAAGAAAAACTGGTACATGGAAAATTTGATTTTGAAATATACGGGCGCCCAAAAAGCATCCATTCCATCTGGAATAAGATGAAAAAAAAAGGAGTTTCCTTTGATGAAGTTTACGATCTTTTTGCCATTAGAATTATTTTAAATTCTCCCCCCGAGCATGAAAAGGAAGATTGCTGGAAAGTTTACAGTTTAGTTACAGATGAGTATAATCCTTCTGCTGAGCGGTTAAGGGATTGGCTCAGTAATCCAAAAAGTAATGGATACGAAGCATTGCACACTACTGTAATGGGGCCCCATGGTAAATGGGTGGAAGTGCAGATACGCACAAAAAGAATGAATGATATTGCCGAAAAAGGATTGGCTGCCCATTGGAAATATAAAGAAGGCACCACAGAAGAAAACCGTTTTGATAACTGGTTTCAGCAAATACGCGATATGCTTGCTGCACAGGATACCAATTCAATAGATTTTCTCCAGGATTTTAAGGTATCTTTTTTGGCCGAAGAAATTTATGTGTATTCACCAAAAGGTGATATAAAAATGTTACCAAGCGGAGCTTCTGCTCTTGACTTTGCTTTCGCTGTTCATACCGCGATTGGTGAAAAATGTATTGGAGCCAAAGTGAATCATAAACTGGTGCCTATTGGTCATAAATTACGCAGTGGCGACCAGGTGGAAATTATCACTTCTACCAAGCAAAAACCCAAAAGCGAATGGCTGAAAATGGTAGTAACCACCAAAGCCAGAGCTAAAATTAAGGATTCATTAAAAGAAGAAAAAAGGAAAATTGCCGAGGAAGGAAAAACCATTTTGCTTAAAAAACTGGAAGCAATGGGAGTTTCAATGAACCAGGCTAACCAGGAAGAAATTGCCTCATTTTATAAGTTAAATTCTCCATTGGATCTTCTTTACGATATTGCTGTAAAAAAAATAGACCTCAAAGAACTCGACGAATTTCATGTAGTAGGCGACAAAATCTCTCCCCCAAAAATTATTAAACCTCATCCCGAAGTCAATCCAGGTACTATTCCCAGGAAAGATAATAAAAAAGATAATGAGCTGATTATTTTTGGCGAAAGCAGCGACAAAATCATGTACTCTTTAGCAAATTGCTGCAAACCGATTCCGGGAGATGACGTCTTTGGTTTTGTGACCCAGGGAGAAGGATTAAAAATTCATAGAACCAATTGCCCGAACGCAGCAAGGCTTTTGGCTAATTATGGTCACCGGGTAGTGAAAACCAAATGGGTAAAAAATAGAGAAATTTCTTTTCTTACCGGTATTAAAATTATCGGGCTTGATGATGTAGGCGTTATCAATAAAATCACCAACCTGATAAGTGGTACTTTGAAAATAAATATCAACGCCCTCACTATTGAAGCAAACGATGGACTATTTGAAGGCAATGTAAAAGTGTATGTACATGACAAAGATGAACTGGATGACTTGGTTATCAAGTTAAACGCTTTGCCTGGTATTGAAAGTGTGGAAAGATTTGATGCTGAATAAGAGTGGCTGAATGGTAAGCAACTCTTATCAGGTAGCTTGTGAATTCTTACCTCTTTTTTTCAATCAGCTTATAAATTACGCTTGTATCTGAATACGGTCCAGATCCTGAAAGCCATTATATGGTAAATCAAGAAAAATTTTCTCTTTAAACTAAATTTGTGAAAAACAAATGCTTAACCTTCCTATTTACTTAGATAATAATGCTACCACGCCGATGGATCCGCGTGTTTTGGAAAGCATGCTACCATTTTTTACAAAGTATTTTGGAAATGCGGCAAGTCACACCCATTCATTCGGCTGGGAGGCAGAAGCGGCTGTTGAATATGCACGGGAACAAGTAGCGCTATTAATAAGTGCAGAACCAAAAGAAATTGTTTTTACTTCAGGAGCTACAGAATCTGACAATCTTGCATTAAAGGGTATTTTTGAAATGTTTGTGGCAAAAGGGAATCATATAATTACCGTAAAAACAGAACACAAAGCGGTATTAGATAGTTGCATTCATCTTGAAAAAATGGGCGCAGAAATTACTTATCTCAATGTTAAAAAAGATGGTTTAATTGATATCAAAGAATTGGAAAATGCGATAAAGCCAGAAACTATTTTAATTGCTGTCATTTACGCAAATAATGAAACTGGCGTCATTCAACCAATAAAAGAAATAGGGGTTATCGCAAAAAAGCACAGTATTATTTTTTTCACTGATGGGACACAGGCTATTGGAAAAATTCCAGTGGATGTAATAAAAGACAACATTGATATAATGTCTTTTTCTGCTCATAAAATATATGGACCAAAAGGAGTAGGAGCCTTGTATGTACGCCGAAAGAATCCAAGAGTAAGAATTGCCTCACAGATAGATGGGGGTGGCCAGGAAAGAGGGTTTCGCAGTGGTACTTTAAATGTTCCGGGAATTGTAGGCTTTGGTAAAGCTTGTGAATTATGCATGATTGAAATGCAAAAAGATGCCGAGAGATTAAGCAAGTTGCGTGATAAATTAGAACAGGAACTTATACAATTAAAAGATGTTTTTATAAATGGAAGTACCAAACATCGCTTGCCTAATGTAAGTAACCTGAGTTTTAAAAATATAAATAGTGCTGAATTAATGGCCAAGCTAAGTAAAAATATTGCTTTGAGTTCAGGATCAGCCTGTACATCGGCTACGCTTAGTCCTTCTTTTGTTTTAAAAGCAATGGGGCTAAGTGATGAAATGGCTTTATCCTCACTTCGATTTGGGTTAGGAAGATTTAATACTGAAGAAGAAATTGATTATACGGTTAACCAATTAACTAATTTGATAATTAGCTGATTAGCTAATGTGATAATTAACTATTGTAATAAAATACGAAATTCTGGTTGTTAAATGTCTCACACTGACATCGCAAAATTGAGTGTAATGCAGAAAACAAGTGTATTTTTGCATTAGCATATTAACGCATCAACTAATCAGCACACTAATTATGATTTACGTAAGCGAAAAAGCAAAAGAGAGAGTAGTAAAACTAATGGAAGAAAAGCAATATTCTCCCAAGGATTATTTTTTACGGGTAAGTGTGGAAAGTGGCGGATGCTCTGGGCTCAGTTATAAAATGGATTTCGACACAGAAAAAAAGCCTATGGATCAGGAATTTGAAGACAAGGGAATAAAAGTAGTTACTGATCTAAAAAGCTTTTTATATCTTGTAAACACTACTCTTGAGTTTAGCGATGGACTAAATGGAAAAGGTTTTTATTTTAATAACCCCAATGCCAGCCGTAGTTGCGCTTGCGGTGAAAGTTTCAGTGTATAATTTTTTTCATAATGGTAAATATAAAGAGGTTGACTTTAATCGGATCAACCTCTTGTTTTTTGGAAAAGTTTTAAAGTATTTATCAACAAACGAAAAATAAATTATCTTATCTTTTTACATAAATTTCAATTTGGCTTGAATTATTTTAAATATCTATATAATAAAAGTCCCCTGGTTGAGGGGATTTTTATATGCAGTTCGTTTTGGTAAATATTTTTAAAAATAAAAAACCAAGTAAAGATTGCTTTTCAAAAAAATTTCCGGAACTGCTTGATGGATATTCAAAAAATGTATTTCCAAAACACAATGAGTAATAAAGACAATTACTTTGTTTAAAACGCTGCTTCAATTCCTGAATTTTTTTAAAATATTTCCAATTCTCTTAAATTATCCATGAATAGTGTTGATTTTTAACCCATTTTTCATTTTTCTTACCTTTTAAATTATTTTTCTTCGCTTAAATTGCACTCTTTTACAACTCATGATCGATATAGCCAAAAAAGAATTGCATCAGTTTTTTAGTAGTCTTACAGGATATATTACAATTATTTTATTCCTAATTGTGAATGCATTGTATCTTTTTGTTTTAAAAGACAGTAATATTTTTGATTATGGATATGCCACTCTTAGCGCTTTTTTTGATTTGTCGCCATGGATATTTATTTTTTTAATTCCCGCTTTGGCAATGCGTAGTTTCTCAGATGAATTTAAAACCGGAACTTTTGAGACTCTTCAAACAAGCCCGCTTACGAATTGGCAAATTGTTTTGGGTAAATATTTTGCAGTGGTGGTGGTAATCATTATAGCAATTATACCTACGTTTTTATATGTGTTTACCATCCATTCCCTCTCTTCTACAGGCGACATTGACAGCGGCGCAATTGCAGGTTCCTACATTGGTTTGTTTCTCTTGGCTTCTGTATTTGCAGCCATTAGCACATGGTGCTCAAGCCTTACTTCCAACGCCGTAATCGCTTTTTTGTTAAGTGCATTTGCCTGCATCATTTTATATTTTGGATTTGGAGCTATCAGCAAACTTCCCGTATTTACAGGCAATGCAGATTATTATATAGAAATGTTGGGTATTCATTTTCATTACCAAAGTATCAGCCGCGGCGTGGTAGATTCGAGGGATGTGATTTATTTTCTCAGCATTATATTTCTTTTTCTATTTACCACACAAAAAAATCTTAATAAAAAATAAGCCCGCTAAAAATGAAATCTTCTTTTAATAAAAAATGGTGGTGGCTTATTCTGATTGTTATAATTGTGTTGATTAATTATCTCGCTTCCATTTTTCATTACCGGATTGATCTTACCAAAGAAAAAAGATTTACTATTTCTAAACCGGTGATAAAGCTTTTAAAAGGAATTGATCAGAGAATGGAAATTACCATTTTTTTGAGAGGTGATATTCCGGCGGGTTTTAAAAATTTATCTGTTTCTGCGCAGGAACTTTTGCAAAATTTCAATGAATATTCAAACGGGGATATTCACTACAAAATGATGTCTGCAGATGAAAAAATACCTGGTACAGAAAGGACCTATTCTGATACCCTTTCTTCAATGGGATTGGCTCCTATCAATTTAAAGGTACAGTTAAAAGAAGGAGAACAATCGCAATATATTTATCCCGCTGCTATAATATATTATAAAGGTAAAATGCAACCTGTAAATTTATATTCCGGATCAAGCGCTTTTATCACTGCACCAGAACTTAATAGCGCTGAGGCTTTGCTCGAATTCAAATTTGCGAATGCCATTGAAAAAATGATTGAGGTTAATAAACCAATGGTAGCTTATGCCGTTGGCAACGGAGAACCCACCGGCCCTCAAGTATATGACCTGGTAGAAAATGTATTGGAAAAGAATTATCATCTTTTTATGATGAACCTGCAGAAAGAGCCTATCATCCCGGATACGTTTAAAGTGCTGATCATGGTAAAACCTACACTCACTTTTACAGATGCTGAAAAATTAAAAATAGATCAGTATGTGATGCACGGAGGCAAACTGCTTTGTTTTATTGATCGTTTAAACGCAGAAGTGGACAGCCTGCAAATGAAAAACCAGGTGATTGCTTATGACAGAAATTTGAATCTCTCAGATCTTTTTTTCAAATACGGAGTGCGCATTAATCCTGATCTTATAATGGACCTGCAATGCGACTTTTTGCCCTTCAGCGTAAATGGTAAAGACCAGTTTAATTTTTTGCATTGGAATTATTTCCCTTTATTTGAATCCAAACAAAACAGTGTCATCAACAAAAATATAGGATTGGTTGAAGGCAGGTTTGTAAATTCCATGGATACTGTTAGCGCGCCGGGAATTAAAAAAACAATTTTATTAAGCTCTTCTGATAATTCCAGGACCATAGGAACTCCTGCATTAATAAGTGGCGCTGAAAACAGGGATGCCCCTGTGGACGCGGCTTATAACAGGAAAGGTATTATTGCCGGAGTATTGCTGGAAGGAAAATTTACATCTTTATATAAAAACAGGGTTGACCAGGCGACGATGGATTCTTTAGATCATTACGGAAGCCCTTTCATGGACAAAGATGTCAATGACAATAAGGTCATCATCATAGGTGACGGAGATATAGTTTTAAATGGTGGTTATAAAGACGAGCCACTGCCAATGGGAGTAAATTCCTATACGGTGGGCACACAATACGAGTACCAGTTTGCCAACAGACAATTTGTAGAAAATTGTTTGGAATATTTAATCAACAATGCCGGATTGACTGAAGCCAAATCCAAAGATTATAAACTTAGACTTTTGGATCCTAAGAAAACAAGTGATCAAAGAGGATTTTGGGAAATGCTGAATATTTTACTTCCTGTATTTCTGATGATCATTTTTGGATTGATTTACCAATGGTGGAGAAAAAGAAAATATACAAAAATTTCTGGCTGATCCAAAAATGTAGTATTAAAAAAATAATTGATTAAGATGGTTTGGTTGAGATTTGCAATTGTTGTTCTTTCTTCAAAGTTAGATATAAAATCACAAATCCTATAATAAAGAAACACATTACTACGAGTACGGAATTTTTCATGCTACCTGTTATTTCTTCTATCACCCCAAAACTAAACATACCGATAACGATTCCTATTTTTTCCGTTACGTCATAAAAGCTAAAAAAGGAAGTAGTATCTTTTGTAACAGGCATTAATTTAGAATACGTGGATCTGCTGAGAGATTGTATTCCCCCCATCACTAACCCTACTATCGCAGCTAATACATAAAAATATACTTCTGCATCTTTGCCCCGGGCACTTATGTCGGCTATTTGGTAAGCACTTATACAAACCAAAATCCAGATAATTACAACACTTAATAAAGTCTGGAAGTTGCCAAATTTCTCAGAAAGTTTTGCCATCATATAAGAACCGGCAATGGCTACAATTTGAATAATCAAAATAGTAATAATAAGTTTATCTGTAGGTAATTTTAATTCTTTACTTCCAAAAAGAGCTGCCACAAGAATGATGGTTTGAACGCCGGTATTATAAAAGAAAAATGCCAGGAGAAATCTTTTTAAAATTAAAAGGTCCTTTAATTGTATAAAAACTTTTTTAAGTTCTATAAATCCATTGGTAAGTAAATTATGCTCTGGCCTGAATGCGGCAGGAACTCCTTTTGGCATACGAAAAAGGGTGAGTTGTGCAAACCCAAACCACCATATACCAACTAATAAAAAAGAAAAACGTGCAGGCAAAGTAGCATCATGCTGCATTCCAAACCATCCAGGCTTGAAAACAAAAATGAAACATACCAATTGAAGTATTACGCTCCCGATATAGCCCCTGGCAAATCCTTTGGCGCTAACGCTGTCGCGATCTTCAGGAGCCGCTATTTCGGGTAAATAGGAATTGTAAAATACCAGACTGCTCCAAAAACCAATGCAGGCAACAATGGAACAAGTAATAGCTATCCACAAGGTATTATTCCCTTTAAAGAAATAAAGCAAACTGCATGATACACTACCTATGAAACAAAAAAAACGAAGAAATTTTTTCTTATTGCCTTTATAATCTGCAATAGATGAAAGTATAGGCGACATAACGGCTACAATAAGAAAAGCGATTCCCAATGCATAATTATAGAGCGCAGAGTTTATAAATTTTCTTCCCAGAAAGATGACTTCGTTGCTACCATTATTTTTGGTTACAGTTTCGTAATAGGCGGGGAAAATAGTAGAAGTGATTACAAGGCTGTAAACGGAATTGGCCCAATCATACATGGCCCATCCATTAATAACTTTTTTTGAAGCAGTTTGCATTTAAAAAAAATAATGGCTCAAAATAATAAAAATATCTTTACTGAAAAAGAATTGTTTATCAAATATAACCCTGAAGTTTATCCGAATTTTTGAAAGTTATCTCTGAATATATCCTGAATAAATAAGTATCAATAAAATCACTCCTATCGCTACTCTATATATTCCCCAAATACGGAATCCATGTTTTTTTAAAAATTCAATAAAAAATTTGATAGCCAGCAATGCTACTACAAAAGCAACGACATTCCCTACAAGAAGTAATTTTATTTCTTCGTGCGAAAAGCCTCCATTTACCTGGTAATGTTTGAATAATTTATACCCCGTAGCTGCAATCATTGTCGGAACTGCCAGAAAGAATGAAAATTCCGCGGATGCGCTCCTGGTAAGTTTTTGCTGCATGCCACCAATAATGGAAGAGGCACTGCGGCTCACGCCGGGAATCATCGCAAGACATTGCCAGATACCAATAGTAAATGAATTAAAATAAGAAACCTGTTTTTCGGAACGTATGACAGGGTGTTTAAAAAATTGATCTACAAAAACCAACACAATACCGCCAAGAAGAATAGCATAAGCTATGACAAGAGTACTTCCCAGCATTTCATCAATTTTTTTAATAAATATTAATCCCAGAATAATTGCCGGGATAACACCTATCATTAATTTAAAATAAAAATGAAAATTCTTAAAATCGAAAAACTTTTTCCAGTACAAAACTACTACAGCAAGTATGGCTCCCAATTGAATGGCGACCGTAAACATTTTTACAAATTCATCTTCTTTGATTCCCAGTAATTTTTCAGCAATGATCATGTGGCCGGTAGAAGAAATAGGAATGAATTCTGTAATGCCTTCCACAATACCGATAATAATTGATTGAACAATATCCATTTTATTAATTATTCTTTTTTAATACCGAAAATTAAAAATGTACCATAAAAAAAGCGATGAAAATTATCACCGCTCCTGTAAATTTTTTAAGAAATTATTTTTGCTTTTTCATGATGGCAAATATTTCTATTACCAGGCCGCCAACAATTAATATGGGTGCTAATGTGATCCTTCTGAAACTATAAATTTGGGCATCGTTAAATACATTAGGGTTAGTACTTTTGCCACCTGCCATTAAAAAAAATCCAATAGTCATTACTACCAGGCCTATCAACATCCATTTATAATTCTCTTTTGTAAACAATATATTGTTTACAGGTTCCGGGGTATGTACCTGTTTGTGGGAACCTGGGTGAGGAACGTGTTTTTGAGAAGCAGGGGGAGTCCCTTTTTTCTGGGTGCTCATATTTTAAATTTTATATGCAATGTTAAGAAATAATTGAATAAATTTTCAACTAATATTATTCGTCTGATTTCATTTTTAGTCTTAGGTTATTGCCAAGCTTTCCGTTTACCTATACTCAATTAATATAATTCATCTAATTTCATTTTTAAATATTTCAAAGCAGAACGATGAGTGCTTAAAAGTGTAATACAAATGCCAAGAATAATGATACCTGAAAAAATTATCAACATGTTGGTATTATCGTGCAAGGCTTTCAGATAAGGAATAAATTTTTCAGAAAGAGTTATGAATGTTATCATCAAAGCAATAGCTATCGCTGATGCAATGATGCCGTTAAGAATTGCCCTTCCGTCCAGAGGTCTTATAATGAAACCACGTGTCGCACCTACCATTTGCATTGTTTTTATTAAAAACCGGTTACTATACATAGCCAGCCTGATCGTATTATCAATTGAAACTATCACCAATAGTGATAAAATAATGGCTACAATTAAAAGTATAAGCGTAGAAGTTTTTACAAACTGGCTTACCCCGGCAACAGTAGCTCTTGGGGTTTGAAATTCAGAAACCGTTTGTGGGAAATTAGTCATCAGAGCGTTTTCCAGGTTTGCCAGGCTGTCTTTATTCACATAATTTGCTTTTACATAAAAGTCAATACTTTCCGGTAATGGATTACTGATGGCCAATTGTTTCCAAAGAGTATCATTTTCCTGGTTATATTTTTCTATAGCTTTTTCCCTCGTAATATATTGCACTTTTACCGCATACGGCAACGCCTCAATATAATTTTTTAAGGAATCTATTTGTTCATCTGTGGCAGTGCGATAAATATAGGCGTGAAACTGGATGTTTTCTTTGAAATAATCGCCGGTCTTTTTAATATTAAGAAATATCCAGCCTACGATCCCAAAAAGAAACAATACCAGGGAAACACCAATGATCGCATACACATAAGAAGGCTTCCCACGCTTCGTTGATGCTTTACCAAATTGAGCCATAATAAATAAATGAATTTATTTCAGATTTTAAACAGCAGCAAAAATAAATGATTTTATACAGGTTTAGTATTTTTGCACCTTCACAATCAATTGCTAATGTAATTGACCTCATTGATTGAACACCATTTCAAATAAATCAATAACAATTCTTTCACAAAAAAGGATGAATGAAGTAAAAGAAATTGATGGGTATTTTGCAAATTGAGTTTTGCAAAAATTATTTCAATCCGACATGCATCTTCGGTTAAAATTTTTAATGAAATAGAATGGAATATAATTTTAGGGAAATAGAAAAAAAATGGCGTGAAGCCTGGAAAAGGACAGGGGTTTATAATGTCAGCAATTCTATTGATAAACCGAAATGTTATGTATTGGATATGTTTCCCTATCCAAGCGGCGCTGGCTTGCACGTAGGCCATCCACTTGGCTATATTGCAAGCGACATTTATGCACGTTATAAAAGGTTACAAGGATTTAATGTGCTTCATCCGATGGGGTTTGATAGTTTTGGATTACCCGCCGAGCAATATGCATTGGAAACCGGCCAACATCCTGCAATTACCACCGCAAAAAATATTGCCACTTTCAAAAGCCAATTGGATAAAATAGGGTTTTGTTTCGACTGGAGCCGTGAAGTAAAAACCAGCGATCCTGAATATTACCGCTGGACACAATGGATCTTTTTGCAGCTATTTAAAAGCTGGTACAATCATGATACAGATAAAGCGGAACCAATAGAGACTTTAATAAATATTTTTGAAACATCAGGTTCTGATGATTTTTCTGCGGATGAATGGGAATCTTTTGATGAAAAGAAACAGCAGGAAATTTTAATGGATTACCGGCTGGCATTTTCTTCTTATGGCGAAGTGAACTGGTGTGAAGCATTAGGAACCGTGTTGGCCAATGATGAAGTGGTAAATGGTGTGAGTGAACGCGGCGGTCACCCGGTAGAGAAGAAGAAAATGCGCCAATGGTATTTGCGTATTACAGAATATGCTGACAGATTGTTGAAAGGACTGGAAACAGTGAATTTCAGTGATGCAATGAAAGAAATGCAAAGGAATTGGATAGGGAGAAGTGAGGGTGCGGAGATGGAATTTAGCCTCACCCCCAACCCCTCTCCTCAGGGAGAGGGGAGAGAAAAACAACTCCCTGATTCGAAAGCTACTTTTGGCACAAGCGATTCTAAAATGTGGCCTCTGTTAAAAGATCTTTCAAGAGAAAACAGGAAAGAAAAAACCCCGGCAGAAGATAAGTTGTGGCAAAAATTACGGAACAATCAATATGGTTCTAAAGTCAGAAGACAACATGTAATTGACGGTTTTATTATTGATTTTGCTTTCCTGAATGAAAAATTATTAATAGAAGTGGATGGAGATTATCATAACGATCTCGAACAAAAAGAATATGATGATTCAAGAACCGAATATTTAGAAAGCTTAGGTTATCGGGTATTGAGATTCACCAATGATGAAGTTATAAATCATTTCCAAAAAGTAAGCGATACGATCAAAAGAGAGTTGGCGGCTTCCCCCCTCTCCCTTAGGAGAGGGGACGGGGGTGAGGCGAAAAAAAGCGAAGCTCTTTCAATCAAAGTCTACACCACCCGTCCCGACACAATTTTCGGCGTAGATTTTTTAGTACTCGCACCTGAGCATGAACTTGTAAATGAAATTACTACCGAAACACAACGAGCATCCATAGACGAATATCTCATTTATGTAAAAAGCCGTAGCGACAGAGAAAGGCAGGCAGAAGTAAAGCAAGTTACCGGATGTTTTACCGGAGCGTATGCCATTAATCCGTTTTATGGGAAACAGATTCCTATCTGGATTGCAGAATATGTATTAGCGGGATATGGCACGGGTGCTATCATGGCGGTGCCGTGCGGCGACCAAAGGGATTTTGATTTTGCAACCCATTTTAAAATACCAATTACCAATATTATCGGAAGTCATTTTAATGGTAAAGAAGCAAATCCAACCAAAGAAGCCATTTTGGAAAATTCCGGTTTTCTAAATGGTATGTTGATGAAAGATGCGATTGGTGTTGCCATAAATAAAATAGAGGACCTGGGAATAGGAAAGCGAAAAGTAAATTACAAAATGCGCGATGCCGGTTTCAGCCGCCAGCGTTATTGGGGCGAGCCGTTTCCGATTATCTGGAGTGACGGTATTGCCATTCCCTTAGATGAAAAAGAATTGCCTTTAGAATTGCCATTTGTAGAAAAGTATGGCCCGGGAAAAGATGGGGAAGGACCTTTATCAAATTTAATTGATTGGGTGAATGTTCCCAATGGTAAGCGCGAAACCTCCACCATGCCCGGCTACGCTGGCTCCTCCTGGTATTTCCTCCGCTACATGGACCCGCATAACAACGAAACTTTTGCTGATAGAAAAGCCACAGATTACTGGAACCAGGTTGACGTTTATATTGGTGGAACAGAACATGCAGTTGGGCATTTATTGTACAGCCGTTTGTGGACAAAGGTTTTGTATGATTTAGGATACATCAGTTTTGAAGAGCCGTTTAAGAAATTGGTCAATCAGGGAATGATAACTGGTGTATCACAATTTTTTGATGATGAAATGTTTATCCTTTTAAATGAAGAACCCCTGCACGATTTGAAGGAAATTCCTCCACAAAGGTTTGCTTATTTTGATTCAACGGGAAAACTTAGTATTAAAAATGTATCTCAAGATAAAAAATATAAAAGAATTATTTATTCATTCAATTTGGGAGCTCAAATTAGGAAAGAAATTGACCATAGAAGGATAAATAATGACAACAGTATAAGATATGCCGGTGTTGGTGATACAGGAGGAAAACGAATCCCAATTGAATATGTAGAAAATGATTTGTTAGTCTTAAATCAGTATATAAATGACAACCCTTTTGCAAAAAATTATGTATATGTGACAGAAGATGGATATTTCATTGACGGCGAATATTTTCATTTAAATGATAAACTTGACAAACGATTCTATACTAAGCCAATTGTAGAAAAGATGTCAAAATCGAAACGCAATGTTGTAAACCCAGATGATATTATAGAGAAATACGGCGCAGATACTTTCCGCATGTACGAAATGTTCCTTGGCCCGGTAGAACAAAGCAAACCTTGGGATACCAAAGGCATTGAAGGTGTGCATCGTTTTTTGAAAAAATTATGGCGCTTATTTTTTGATGAAGTAAAAGGCCCAATCTGGACTTCATCAGCTCCCTCTCCTTTGGAGAGGGCGGGGACTGAGGCTTCTGATGCCGAATTAAAAATCCTTCACAAAACCATCAAAAAAATTGAAGAAGATACGGAACGTTTCTCATATAATACCGCTGTGAGCGCCTTTATGGTTTGCGTAAATGAACTCACAGATTTAAAATGCCACAAAAAAGAAATTCTCGAACCGTTATTGATTTTACTCGCTCCTTATGCGCCGCACATCGCAGAAGAATTATATCATTCACTCGGAAATTCCGGTTCGATTCTTGATGCTACATATCCGAAATTGGATGCTAAGTATTTGGAAGAATCCGAAAAGGAATATCCTGTTTCTATCAATGGAAAATTGCGGACAACGATGGTAATTTCTCTTGATGCGACGCAACAGGAAGTTGAAAAAATAGTACTTGAAAATGAGATCGTGCAAAAATGGATTGATAGTAAACCAATAAAAAAGATAATTTTTGTGAAGAATAAAATGGTGAATATAGTGGTTTAGTAAACGAACCTCCCTGTTCGGCAGACAGGCAAATAAACAGGATTTTACTTTTCTGAAACCAAAGCAAATACCATGGATTTTTTTTAGTTAAATCAATTTCATGCAAACAATCTTAGGCTCAGGCGGCGCTATCGCCAATCATCTTGCCGGGGAAATAAAAAAATATTCCAGTGAAATAAGACTGGTTTCCCGGCATCCCAAAAAAGTGAATGAAACAGATGAAATTTTTCCTGCCGATCTAACCAACAAAGAATTGGTAAATAAAGCAGTCGAAGGTTCTGAAGTTGTATATCTCACGCCAGGGCTGCCTTACAATATAAAAATATGGAAGCGCGATTGGCCGGTAATTATGGAAAACGTAATTGAAGCCTGTGTTCAAAATAACACCAGGTTGGTTTTCTTTGATAACATATATGCTTACTCGCCAGGCGAAGTATCCCATATGACCGAAAACTCCACTAAAACTCCTGCTACACGTAAAGGGAAAGTGCGCTTAAATCTACTGAATATAATTTTTGATGCAATTAAAGACAAAGGTCTTCAGGCGCTCGTTGCGCGCAGCGCTGATTTTTATGGCAAAGATGTAAAAACAGGATTTTTAAATATTGGTGTTATTGACAAATTAAAAAAAGGAAACAAAGCAATGTGGCAGTCGGACGCCGGCAAAATACATTCCTTCACCTATGTTCCGGATGCCGCCAGGGCGGTAGCTATTCTCGGTAATACCCTGGATGCATTCAACCAGGAATGGCATTTGCCTACCTCAACCCAAAAATGGACAGGCAAAGATTTTATCAATAAGGTGGCTAAGCAATTGAATGTAAAGCCGCGGTATTATATCCTAAATAAAACCATGATAAGTCTTTTGGGTATTTTTTCTCCAACAATAAAAGAATTGAAAGAAATGCAATATCAAAATGACAGGGATTATTTTTTTGACAGCAGCAAATTTGATACCCACTTTTCTTTTATACCAACAACTTATGAAGAAGGGATTAAAGAAAGTTTGAAGTGATCAAAAATTTTCGATGTGATAAATTCAGGAAAAATCTTCATTCGAAATTTATAAATTCTGAAAGCAATTTCTTTAAATTATTCGTAGCAACAGGAGAAGGGTGAACTATTTTCAAAACTTTTTTTGCAATCAATTTCATTTCAGCTTTAGCCGCATTGACATGTGGAGCCATTGCTAATGTACCCGCTGTACCTTGCATTGCTTTTTGCCAATATGAAACAGAAAACCATAGCGGCATCATCATAAAAATGATTTTTAGCTTAAAAGGTGTTATGGAAATCCCAAGCGTTTTGAGAGCTTTAAATCCTTCTTTAATGCTTTGCACCATTAATTTCACGGTGTTTTTATTCTTCCCTAATCGAGCATTATCGCCATTTTCTTTAATAATTGCCGCAGAAACACAAGCCATAAAAACTGCATGCGTTTTAAGCCACGCTTGAATATTTTCATTAACATCCACATTAAATCCGGCTGTTTCAAAAAGTGATTTCAGTTTTTTTATTGTTTCCGGTTTTTTCCCGTTTGTTTCTCCGATAGTTGTTTTTTGTTGCTTTATTTGAATAAAATCAATTGCATTCTCTTTAAAAATTCCACCCACACCGGGGAACCCAAAGATGATGTGTTTAGGTTTTAATTGATCTGCAATTGATTGAATGTTATCCGGATAATTGAGCATAAACATCACGAGCGAACTACCTGAATTATTTTTTAAATCAGGCATTACACTTTCAAGTTGGTCGAGCCTTACCGTTACAATAATTAAATCATAAAAATCATGTATTGCTAATTGTTGAGTTAACGGCAGATGAGCAGTTACCTTCTTCCCGGTTAATTGTTCCTTTATGGTTACTCCGTTTTGTTGTAAACTTTCAAAACGGTCTCCACGCGCTAAAAGAGTAACATCATTTTTTGCATCGAAAAGTTTGGCAGCATAAATACTTCCAATAACGCCTGCTCCGTAAACAAGGATTTTCATTGGATAAATTTATTAAGAATAATCGGTGGTTATATTTATTGGGAGCAAAGCAACAAATAGTATCAATTCTTATTTTTATTGATGTATCATTATTTTTTTTATAGCCCACTCCTATTTTTTTCCTTTTGTTTATCGAGACGAGCTTCTGGCACCAAAGGTTCAAAAAGTTCAATTGGGTTTCCTGATGGGTCTTCAACAATTATTTGTTTGCCGCCTGCTCCTGTAACAATATCGTTACGAAAGTGCACACCCGCTTTCCGGAGTTCATCCACCTTATTGGAAATATCTTTTATTTCTATGGCAAACCTGTTCCAGCCTCCGGGCGTTTGCTGTGTACCATCCGGCATGGGTTGGCCACCACCGCCTGAAGGATTGGGCGCACTTAATACCAGACGGAGATCATTTAAGGAAAGCATAGCAAACGGTGGAGCCGGATGCATCACTAATGTAAATCCCAAATGTCTTGTATAAAATTGGATTGCTTTATCTACATCGTTAACGATGTAGCGCACCTGAACTGTAGCCATAATCAATATTTTAAATTTCTGATCGGATTCGCTAAATTAAAAATAAAAGATTTCACGAAAATAGATTTGTATAAGGACAACCCTTAAAAGATTTTGTGATTAGATTTCTGTTTTCATAGAAATTAGGAAAACAATCACCTACTTTATTTTAATGAAAATGAACAGAATTCTATCCTTTAATAACTCCACCTATTAATTGTGAAATTGCTTGAATTAATAAAATTAAAATGCTGATTCTCCTTACAATTTATTCTGAAAAATTTCTTCATCAGTTTATTATTTAATACCCTTTGACCAACTAAATTTAACACATTTCTTTTAATTTTTAAAAGTGAAATTTTAGCAATTTAAATTTTTTGAGGAAAGTTAGGATACATAAGAATCTTATGTATATTTACTTTATGAAAAAATCTTCCTTATACAAAGGATTGCTTGAACCAATAATTATTCAATTGCTGAAAGATAATGGACGAATGTATGGTTTTGAAATTACCCAAAAAGTAAAAGTACTTACGAAGGATGAGCTACAAATAACCGAAGGCGCGTTATATCCTTTATTGCACAGGTTGGAGGCGGAGGGTTTGTTGGAAGTTTCCGTGGAAAATATTGGTAACCGGATTAGGAAATATTATTCGCTGACAAAAGCAGGAAAAAAGGAAACTGTAGGTCACCTGAAAGAGGTTCAAGGCTTTGTAGAAACATTGCAGATACTTTTTAAACCAAAATTGGCATAGATGCTAACAAAAGAACAGGTAGACTGTTTATTTATATATTGCGAAAAGCATTTTGTAAAGTATTATGAAGTGCAAATAGAACTAGTAGATCATTTGGCTAATGCGATCGAAACTAAGATGGATGCTAACCATAAACTTTCTTTTGAAAAAGCCTTGGATGAGGTTCATGAAAGTTTTGGCGTTCGGGGTTTTGCTCCATTGGTTTCTGAAAAGCAAATAGCAGCCGAAAAACAAAGCGGAAAATTATTCTGGAAACTTTTTAAAGATTAATTTAGTTGGCCCAAAATACTGGGGTTCCTGGTGCTTACAGCCATAATGTTTACCATAGTTTCGTTCGATGTATTGAGTTTTAGGTGGTTATTTATTTCAATAATTATCGCGGGATTAGTTATTGAAATTTATAGTGTTTTAAAAATTCATATACTTTTAGCAGGTACGGGGAAGAAATTTTTGCTTGGTAAAATCTCTGAGTTTGTCCCGAGTATATTTTTCCCTTTTTATGTATTTTATTTCCCCTCAACTCTTGATCAAAATTTTCTTTCATCTATTCACTCTGTTCCCTCAATTCTTTTTTATAGTATTTTACTTAGCTTCTTCATAATTATGATTATTGCAATTTTGCAAACTATATCTTCTGCAAAAAGGAGTTTAATTAAATCCTTCCCTGAAGTTTTCCCAGTAAATTAATAATTCTAAGTATCCATATTTGGTTGGCCAAAGCCTGAATAAATTTCATGTCATTTTCAAGAATCATCCTATAAAGGCATTAGATATAGGCCAATAATATCACAAACTATCCTTCCGGTTAATTCGTTTATAAGAAAGATTCTCTCAAAAAATTGTATTTTTACATATTAATTTTTACTGAATGGAAATTTCACCCGGACCTCTATTAAAAACAATCAATTCCCCCGCTGAGCTAAAAAAACTGGATCGCATACAATTACACCAGGTTTCTGATGAACTGCGTCAATACATTGTAGATGTGGTAAGTGTGCATGGTGGCCATTTTGCAGCAAGCCTTGGCGTGGTAGAACTTACCGTGGCACTTCATTATGTTTTTAATACTCCATACGATCAATTAGTTTGGGATGTAGGGCACCAGGCTTACGGACATAAAATACTAACCGGTCGCAGGGATCAATTTGACACCATCAGAAAAAAAAATGGCTTAAGCGGATTTCCGAAAAGAGCAGAGAGTGAATATGATACATTTGGCGTCGGCCATTCTTCTACCTCCATTTCCGCTGCTCTGGGTATGGCAATGGCATCTCATTATAAAGGTGAAGATGACAGGCAACACGTTGCGATAATCGGCGATGGTGCAATGACTGCAGGTGAAGCTTTTGAAGCAATGAACCATGCGGGAATTGAAAAAAGTAATTTGCTGATTATCCTCAATGATAATTGCATGAGCATTGACCCAAATGTGGGAGCGCTTAAAGAATATCTTACCGATATTACCACTTCTCAAACGTATAATAAATTCCGTGATGATTTTTGGAAAGCGCTGGGAAAACTTCCGGGGAAAAAGTTTTCCAGGAAGATGGTTTCAAAAATTGAAACGTCTTTAAAAGGAATGGTGAGCAAGAGCAGCAATCTTTTTGAATCTCTGAATATTCGATATTTCGGGCCAATTGATGGTCATAATATTACCAAACTCGTGGATATTTTGCGGGACATGAAAGATATTCCAGGCCCAAAATTATTACACATAAAAACCATAAAAGGTAAGGGGTATGAATTAGCAGAAAAAGATCAAACCAAATGGCATGCGCCCGGGTTGTTCGATAAAATTACAGGGGAAATTTATAAGAAAAAATTCGATATCCCACAACCACCAAAATACCAGGATGTATTTGGATATTCGATTATCGAGCTGGCAGAAAAAAATGATAAAATAATGGGCGTAACTCCTGCAATGCCAAGTGGATGTTCCTTAAAATATATGATGGAAAAAATGCCCAACCGTGCTTTTGATGTAGGGATTTGCGAACAACATTCTGTTACACTCAGCGCCGGGCTTGCCACTCAGGGAATGCGGGTTTTTTGCAATATTTATTCATCATTTATGCAGCGTGCTTATGACCAGGTAATTCATGATGTAGCCATACAAAATTTGCCGGTTGTTTTTTGCCTTGACAGGGCGGGTCTTGTTGGCGAAGACGGTGCTACTCACCAGGGCGCTTATGATATTGCCTATATGCGTTGCATACCCAATATGATTGTGAGCGCTCCAATGAATGAAAGTGAATTAAGAAACCTGATGTACACCGCGCAATTGGAAACTACCAAAAATCCTTTTGTAATTCGTTATCCACGGGGACAGGCTGTAAAAGCAGATTGGAAAACGGAGATGAAAGAAATTAAAATTGGGACCGGAAGAAAATTAAAAGACGGAGAAGAAATTGCCATTTTATCTTTTGGGCATCCGGGAAATTTTGCTGCAGAAGCAATCAGAGATGTGAAAAAAGAAGGCTTGAATCCTGCGCATTATGACATCAGATTTGTAAAGCCTTTGGATGAAGAATTATTACACGAAATTTTTCGTAAATTTTCTAAGATCATTACTGTGGAAGACGGAACTGTTGTCGGCGGTTTTGGTTCTGCTATTTTGGAATTTATGAATGCACATCATTATAAAGCTGATGTAAAAATATTAGGAATTCCCGATGCAATAATTGAACATGCATCTCAAAAACAGCAACAGCAGGAAGTTGGAATTGATGCTCCTCATATAGCAGATGCAATCAGGGAAATAGCTAAGATAGATGTGAATAAATTATTGGCAAACTAATAAAAACAAATAAGCAAATGTCTGTGCGGTTCTTTCGTGCAGAAATGTCTTATTTTCCTATTTCTTTAACCCAAAGAATGTTCTATATTTTCTTTTGGTACAACAGGCAATCCTTAACTATCTCTAAAAATTTTTATTCTTAAGTGAATTCCATTTGACAATCTCATCGCAGCAATATTGAAACTCCTATTATACATTCATTTTGTGAAAAAAATATAGAATAGGAATTTTTAAAGTTCTTAATTCAAATAATTTTTTTTGATGTTACTATTCTCAAAAGTAAACGGCAAAATGTTATAAGTTTTATTTCTCTAACTTTGCAGTTAGGTGTCATCTAAATTTAAAATCTATGAAAATAAAAAAATTAGGTACGCAAGGTTTGAAAGCTTCTGAGTTAGGACTTGGTTGTATGGGAATGAGTGAATTTTATGGAGAAAAAAATGATGATCAGTCTATAAAAACAATACGCAGAGCTTATGAACTCGGAGTTACACTCTTTGACACAGCCAATATTTACGGTCCATTTACCAATGAAATTTTAGTAGGAAAAGCAATTCAATCATTTAGAAAAGAAATTACTCTTGCTACAAAATTCGGTATCGTAAGAGATCCTGCCAATCCAAAAGCAAGAGGTATAAATGGTAAACCGGAATATGTAAAAAGCTCGTGTGAGGCGAGTTTGAAAAGATTAAATGTAGAAGTAATTGACTTATATTATTTGCATCGCAGAGATCCTGATACGCCGATTGAAGAAACCGTGGACGCTATGGCACAATTAGTAAAAGAAGGAAAAGTAAGAGGAATAGGTTTGAGTGAAGTAAATGTAGAAACATTGCGAAAAGCACACGCCACATTTCCACTCACGGCATTACAATCTGAATATAGTTTATGGAGTCGCGACCCCGAAGATCAGATATTACCTGTATGCAAGGAATTAGGAATTGCGTTTGTAGCTTATAGTCCCCTTGGGCGTGGATTTTTAACGGGTCAAATAAAAAAGATTGATGATTTGGACGAAGATGATTTTCGCAAAAGCTCACCACGTTTCCAGGGAGAAAATTTTAATAAAAATCTTAATCTGGTAAAAAAGATAGAAGCCTTAGCAAAAGAAAAAGGTTGCACTTCATCGCAATTAGCCCTTGCATGGGTAATGGCGCAGGAAGATTTTATTTTTCCTATCCCAGGAACAAAAAGAGTAAAATATTTGGAAGAAAATATAAAAGCTGCAGACATTACATTATCAGCAAAAGAATTGAAGCAGATTGAAGAAGTGTTTCCTAAAAATGCGGTTGTGGGACAACGTTATTCGGAAACAGGAATGAAGACATTGAACCGTTAAATCAATACTAAAAAGAAATTCTTAATTCTTTAAAGTAATTGTATCAACACCTAATACATTTTCTGAATTACTTTTGTATTTATATAATTATCTAAAGAATATAGAAAACCTCTTTTCAGTTTTTTGGCTAAACATCTATTCAATATTTCCTTCACCAAAGCATTTATATGACCAGAAAAATACCTTCAGAAATAAATAAATGAAACCAAAAATCAATTAAATCTTTAAACAAAATCAATTTATTATGAAAAAAAAATCCTCATTTTTATTGTTAGTAGTTGCCATTTTTATTAGCAACTTATCGGATGCACAAAATTTTTCACTTGGAGTAAGATCAGGATTAAGTATCCCGAATTTAACTGCGGGCGGTTCTGAAAGTAATCCTCTAAATACCGGGTATAAATCCAGGCTTGGCCCGGATGAAGCCATCACCGGTGAATATCATTTATCGTCATTGTTTTCACTCGAGGCTATGTTAGAATATTCTTCACAAGGCGGAAAGAAAACAGGCATGCAGGCTTTTCCCACACCATCTGCTATGGCTGCTATGTTTCCTCCAGGCGAAGCTCCTACCTATCTATATGCCAATTTTAAAAGTGAAGCAAAATTAAATTACCTTTTAGTTCCCATACTTGCTAAGTTTGGTTGGAAGTTAAGCAGCCATTCTCCTGTAAGAATCTTTTTTGATGCAGGTCCTTTTGCAGGATTTTTACTTTCAGCTCACCAGGTTACCAGTGGCTCGAGCATGATTTATCTTGACCAACAGGGTCAGCAGCCTGCTTCCCAATCACCGCAATCTTTCGACGCAAATAACGACATCAAAGATCAATTGAACACTTTCAACTTTGGCGTTTCAGGCAACGTAGGTTTTGCTTATAATTTTGCCAAAAGCAATATTTATATAGAAGGTGGCGGTAACTATGGATTTTTAAATATTCAGAAAGGAACGGCAAACGGAAAAAACAATACGGGAGCAGGTACAATAGCATTGGGTTATGCTTATACTTTTGGAAAGTAAAACCAATATTGACTCCTTTTAAAATTAAAAATGTCTGTCACCATATTAGGGCAGGCATTTTTTTTACTAAAAAATAATAATTGGTTGTTTATCTTTAGATAGATTTTTATTTGTGTGAAAAAGGGTTTTAAATTGATAATGCGCATCGAAATCCAAGATTAGAGGTTGAACTGTCCATCGTGTTGGAAGAGCGCGCCGCCACCCGGTAACGGTTGCAATAAGAATAATGACACAAAAAAGATCCGCCGCGCATTACTTTTGCTTCTCCCTGTTGCGGCCCTGGTGGATTTTTTCGCGGACCTGTTTTATGAAAATCAGAACTAAACCAATCATTACACCATTCCCATACATTACCGGACATATTGTATAATTCAAAATCATTTGGCTTAAAACTTTTAGCAGGTGCCGTTCCAAGGAAACCATCTTCCAGGCTATTATACCCAGGAAAATTTCCCTGCCATATATTGCAACGATGCTCTCCATTAGGAGTTAATTCATCTCCCCAGGGAAATTTTTTTTGAACGAGACCGCCTCGTGCTGCATATTCCCATTCAGCTTCAGTGGGTAATCTCTTCCCAATCCATTGGCAATACGCCTGGGCATCATTCCAGGAAACATGAACCACAGGATGGTCCATTCTTTCATCAATATTTGTTTTTCCCCCTTCGGGATGATCCCATTGTGCACCTGGAACAGCGCACCACCATGGCGTTGTCGCAGCTACTTCGTAACCTGCTTTTTGATCTTCTTTGGAAAGCAATCCATAAAAAACAAATGACCATCCATAACGCTCTGCATCGGTAATGTATTTAGTAGCTTTTATAAATTCGAAAAACTGGAGATTAGTAACTGTAGTAATATCTATGTAAAAAGAATTTAAAGTTATTTCTCTTACAGGTCCTTCGCCATCAGCAGGAAAACCTTCTTCATCACTAGTTCCCATTAAAAATTTTCCTCCTGGTAATTTTATCATGTTATCAGTAGAAATAGCAGATACTTTTTTCTCAGTTATTATATCCCTATCTTTTTTTTCAGATGGCGTTTTTGATGGTGCGCAACAGGAAGATTTATTTTCTTTTTCCATTTTAAAAAAGCCAATTAATTATAAGTATCCAGCGGCCAGAATTTAACCGGCGAACCAGTATCATCTTTATATTTTTTTCTGATTTTTGTTAATCGCCCTACCATATCTTTCACAATATTTTCGTATCCTGACTTTACTTTCATTCCTTCCATTATCAGTAAACTTTCCATTTCATCAGGATCATTTTGCAGATCAAAAAATTCCCATTCATTGATGGTATAATAACAAATTAATTTATAACGTTCCGTTCTTATACCATAATTCGGTAATACCCAATGAGGCGGTGCAAATTCATAATAGTGATAATACATGGAAGTAGGCCAGTCAGTTGGAGTTGTCCCCTGAAACACAGGTAGAAGGCTTCGTCCCTGCATATCATCGGGAACAGGAATTCCGGCAAGGCCAAGTATTGTCGGAGCATTATCAATAGCGGTAACCCATGCATCACTTTTGCTTCCTGGTTTTATCCCTCCCGGATAACGTATCAGCCAGGGTACACGCAATGCTTCTTCATACATAAATCTTTTATCAAACCAACCATGGTCACCCAGGAAGAAACCATGATCTCCGGTAAATACAACAATGGTATTATCGGCTAAACCTGATTTATCGAGATAATCAAGAAGGCGCCCGATATTATCATCCTGCGATTTCAGCGTACCCAAAAAATGCTTTATTAATTGCTGATAGCTCCATTGTTGCCGTTGCCTCCTGGTTAGATCTTTGGACGGATTAAAATCCATCATATCCGAGATCCGCATGTGTGCTTCTCTTGCTGCGGCGGAGCGGTATTTATAATCATCCCAAAAGGTGCCTGGTTCAGGGAAACGGACCTCATCAAAAATATGTTCGTATTTGTGAGGCGGATCAAAAGGGCGGTGATCATTAAAAAATTGTACACACATACAAAATGGTTCTTTCAATTGCTTGATGCCTTCAATAGCCAGGTTGGTAAAATTATCGGTTATATATCCCGGGTATTCTCTTTCCTGTATTTCATGACTGCCGAGCGAAGGATTTTGTAAATATCCTTTGGGATTATAATAGGGGCCACCAGCACCTTCTTTAAATACAAAATAATCAAAGCCCGCTTCTCCTGGATTTGTTGGTTCACCTGGCTTAGAAACTAAATGCCATTTCCCCGCAAGGCCTGTTTTATAACCTGCTTTTTTCAATATTTTTGGGAAAGTTTCCTGAGTAGGATCGAAAAAACTATGCGTTTGCCCATTGGTGGTATCTCCTGGATTAGTGAGCATTCCATTCAAATGATCATATTTCCCGGTGAGTAACGTAGCGCGGCTGGGGGCACAAAGCGCGTTGTTACAAAAGGAATTGCGAAACAACATTCCCTCATTTGCAATGCGGTCAATATTCGGTGTTGACATAAACCTGCTTCCATAACAACTTAAAACGCTGAGTGGAACGCCTTCTGCTGTAATCCAGAGTATGTTGGGCTTTTCTTTCATTTTATTCCCTGTAAAAAGTGGTTTATTTTCTTTTTTTTCTTCGAAAGAAAGATTGCCGAGCATGGAAGGAAGAAAAGGAAGGCCTAATGATAAGCCGCCCATTCTTTTCAAGGCATTTTTACGGGAGATTGAATTTTTGATTTTGTCCATTGGATAAAATTATGAATTGAATAAACTTTAATTTTTAATCTTTTTAATTATTTCTTGCAGCCGATTATTTTATTTTCACGTCAGTTTTATATTCAAATCCTAGTTTTTTTAAACCTTGTTTTACTTCAGGGCAGCTCATAAATAATTTCCATAAAAGACCACTTCGGTAATTTTCAATCATCACTACTTCAGGCCCCTGGTCTATTGCAAGATATTTTTGTGGATACCAATTGGCTGTTTCACTAAAGGCATCATAAAATCCATAAGGGCCCCAGAGTTTATCTTTCATATCACGATACCAATATCGAATAGCGGCAATAGATTTTTCAGGAACATAAGGTATCGAGGAAATGGCAGCAGTAGGCGCTATCACACCCAGATCTCTTTTTTCCGCCGGCGCATGTCCTGCATATCCTTTTATAGAATAACTGGAAGTAAGCCCCCAATTATCCGGGCCGTATCCTTCATAATGCAAAGGATTATTTACACACCATATATAATTTATTAAAGCCTGGTCTTTATTTTCTTCCCAATAATCGGCATACTCATCTTTTAACTCATGTGGATCGAGTCCGAGATAAGAATAATGCGCCCAGAATAAAGGGCCGCCGTCCGGCGCTCCCTGGTGATATAACTGTAATACATACCCGAAATGTTCAGAAGGAGATTTTATTTCCCCATTTTCTGCCCATCCATCATGATAAACGGCAGCAGGCACTCCATGAGTGGGAGAAGATGCTGCAAGCACATAAGCAATCAGGCATTCGTTGTATCCATGTATTGGGAAATTCATTTGCCATCCGTAGTCAGGACTCCAATGCCAGTACAATACATTCTGCCCGTTGCGGTACCAGTTCCAATCCACTTCTTTCCATAGTTTGTCTATCCGGCTGGCTAACTTTTTTTCTTCCGTATTTCCATTTTTAAAATACTGCCGTACACATAAAAGCCCCTGTATCATAAAAGCAGTTTCTACAATATCGCCGCCATCATCTTTTTTGCTGAAGGGTTTTACTTTGCCTGTAGGTCCATACATCCAATGCGGCCATGCACCATGAAAGCGATCTGCCGTTTCCAGAAAATGAACTATTTTTTCTATTCGATGTAAACCTTGTTCACGAGAAATAAAATTACGATGAATACCCGCAAGAATAGCCATTATCCCAAACCCGCTGCCACCAGTTGTTACCACATCTTTATCATTTTGAGAATAAACACCATTCATGTTGATTCGCTCCGGAGCCATACCACTATTGGGTTCTGCGCCGTTCCAAAAATATTCGAAGGTTTGGCGCTGAACTATCGTTAATAAAGAATCAGTTGAAAGAGAATCAAAATTTGAATTAAAAGTTGTTTTACTGGTATTTCCCTTACCATTATAAGAAGTAATTACTATTAGTAAGAAAAATAAATGAAAACCGGTTTTAAAAAACTTCATAATTGTAAAATAAAAAGAGTAACTATTTTAAATTATTTTTCTGTAAACATCATTTCAACTTTTCTTTTATTTCCTGTGCCCCAGCCGAGTCTTAGGAAGGGGACCCGGCGTTTCAGTCGTTAAATCCTTTTTGCCAAATCAATATCCATTATTTGCATGATGTGGTCAATTGGAAAAATCCCTTGAACTCCATCTGCATAAAACCCCGCTGAACTGTGTAAATAATTTTCAGGGCAATCGGCCAGGTTCCAATTTCCTGTACATGGATTAAAGTGAATATAGTTTAGTTTTTGTTTTATAAATTCAAGTGTAACCATTCTTTAATATCAAACGACGATTCAAATACTTCATGAAATCTTCCTCTTTTTTTATCTGATGGCAATACTCCTGCAGATAATTGATTCAAAATATTTTCATTTCTCTTTTTCTCTAATTTATCAATAATGTCGTAATCCATGAACCGCTTGCCATTCCAATAATTCCATTAATATTTTTACCGGTATTTGAGAAGGCAATCAATGCATGCAAATGATTGGGCATGATTACATACCCCGTGATGTAAAGCCCGCTTTTTTTCAAATAATGAAACCAATTATATACTGCACTATAAGATTCTGCAATTTCAAATAATGAAATCCATTTAAAGCAGGATATGGTAATAAAATAAATTCCATCCGGTTCTAAGATTTGGCGTTTTACCGACATAAAATGGAATTAAAAAATTATGAATTCCTGCCTTCCCTACACGCCGAGTCCCCTTCGGGAGACTCGGCTGGGACAATGCATACATCTTATCAACTTTGTGTGAGCGACAGAGGTAAACAAATTCTGAATAATTTTCTCTTATTAAGTTCATCAGGTCCATATCCAAATATACTTAAATATTTTTTCATGGCTTCTTATAAAGTAATTCCAAAATCTTTATTTCTGTTCGTTTATTATTGATTGTAGTTCTTCTTTTCTGTTTTTAAGTTTTTTTACTTGTGTTTGTAATCTTCTCAATTCTTTATCAACTTGTTTTAATTCATTTTTTAGTTTACTTATTTTTAGATACTTTTTCCCGTAGATTTCTTCTACTACTTTTTCAACTTCCGATCTTATCAGTTTAAAATATGGATTTTCATAGACGTAATTTATCCGGTATTGCAATTTTCCGTTTTCTATCATCTTTATAATTTCGTCTTGGGTGAATCCATATTCTTCTCTTACTGATTTATCGCTGAGCGTGGTTCCTTTAACGGTCCAACGGGATTCGTTATTCATTGTCATTTCATGAATCATTTTAATAAAAGCATTGATATTAATTATTTTATTTTTATCTATACCCTTCCTGTCTGTCCACTCTTCTGGCTCGTTTATCCTGAAATTTTTCTATTTCGATTCTCAATGGTTCGGAATGAGCAATTTCCAAATGTGTAAGAGCACATACCAGCGCGCCGACATCTTTACAGTCAATGGTGCAAAGAATACCCGAAATATCGCCGGAATTAAAAACATCGGTTATCAAAAATTCGGATTTTAAAGTTAATCCGGGATTTCCCTTTCTTAGCCTCGATACTAATTCCCGTGTAGGGAAAGCTTTTATCGGAAGATTTCGTTTCATCTTCTGAGTTAATATTTCATATTCAGCCTTGATTGCATCCATTTTTTTTTATTTTTTTTTAAAATTAAGAGTAATCATTTTAATATCTAACAAAGATAATCCTTGAAATATTTCCAGTAAGCTATTTCAAAGCCATGCGCATTTAAAGATTTTTAAAGCAACAATAGATTGAGACAGTGTGTAAGCAATCGAACTCAATGCTCCAGTTGGCACAATCGTTCCATTCTGTCGCAGCCGAGTCTCCCGCCAGAGGACCAGGTGTCTTAAATATCGAAATACTTTTACTTAAATCAATATCCAGGATATGCATCACAGATCCGGACTTTGAAATCCCAAATTTTTCATTCCTCTTTTTACTTCAGGGCAACTCATCAATAAACTCCCTGCTAATATTTTAATTTTTACTTTAACAGATTATCAAAGGAATTCAATAATCCAGGAAGCCTGATCTGAATGGTATCCCAAACAATTTCATTATTTATACCGAAATATTCATGAATAATAAAATTCCCGAAATCTTTTAAAATTCTCCATTCAATTTCCGGATGGCTCAATTTATAATCTTCTGAAATTCTTGATGCTGTTTCACCAATAATTTCAAAATTTTTTCCTACGGCAAACCTGGCTTTTAAGTCGGATTCATACATTGCTAATGTCATACTCTTTGTAAACTCCAATATATTATTAATAGAAGTTCGAATGTCATCAAGGAGCAAGTACGTAACTCTTTCAGACCTGGATTAAATTATTTTCTACATAAGGAAGATATATCGCCTTAATACTTTTTCGTGATACCAGATCAATTTTTTGGTTGAAAGCATCTTCAAGATGATGAGCTATTTTAATATAATCAAAGCCATCTATTCTACCATCAAAATCAACCAATATATCAATATCACCATGTTCATTGTAATCGCCTCTTGCATAAGATCTAAATAATCCCATTTCAGAGATCGGATATTTTTTCACCAATTCTTTTTTCTGGTATTCAAGAATCGTTATTACCTGATGGGTATTATACATAAAACAAATCTACTCAAAATAATTTTCAATTTTGACACATCATTCAACTCCATTTCAAAGATTCGGTCCGTGGAACCCAAGATTAGTCATTCCTCTTTTTACCTCAGGACAACTCATAAATAAATTCCAAAGTAACCCACTGCGGTAATTTTCAATCATCACAATCTGAGGCCCCTGGTCTATCGCAAGACAATCCGAATCAAACCAGAGAGAACTGAGATTAAAGGCATCAATAAATCCATACTTACTCCAGATTTTATTTCCGAGTTTATAATAAAAAAATCTGATGGCGTTCATAGATTGTGTAGGTGTGTAGGGTAAAGAAGATACTGCAGCTGTCGGAGCAATAACTCCTACATCATTAGTAGGTGAACTTGCAGTATATCCGTTTTGAATATCGCTGGCCGTGAGGCCCCAGCACAAATTGCTGTACCCATTATAATGATTAGGATTACTAATGCAATATAAATAATTGATCATTGCATGGGAAGTATCCTGTTGCCAGTAATTGGCATAAGTATCTGATAAATTATGAGGATTGATTCCCAAAAAAGAATAATGAGCAAAGAACAAAGGGCCCCCAAAAGCAGGACCAAGTGGAAGTTGAATACCATAGTACGAATTTCCATTTTTCATTCCGCCATTTCTCGCCCATCCGTTATCATACACTATTTTTGGAATGGTGCTGGAATCCACATTGGAGGAGGCGGCAAGAACATAAGTAATCAAAGCTTCATCCCATCCACCTATCTGTACATTAATGGCCCATCCATAATCGGGGCTCCAGTTCCAGTACAAAACGTTTTGCCCGTTTTGTCGGTACCAGTTCCAATCCACCCCATTGTATAAATCATTAATTTCAGTACGCAGGTTGATTTCGTTGGCGTCGGTTGTACTGTTGAAAAATTGCCTGGCACAAAGCAAGCCTTGCATCATATAGGATGTTTCTACAATATCGCCGCCATCATCCTGTGTACTGAAGGGAATAGTAGCGCCGGTGGAACCATTTATCCAGTGCGGGAAAGCGCCATGATAACGGGTAACCTTATTCGAAAGAAAACTTACGATCGTATCAATGCGGGCTAAAGCCTGTGCCCTGGTAATGAAATCTCTTTGCACACCTACCAACATGGCCATAATACCAAACCCGCTACCTCCTGTAGTTACAATATCTCCTGATGATGTACGCTCGCGAGCTAACCCTGAAACAGGGTGACCAAAATCCCAGAAATAATGAAAGGTTTGTTGCTCCACCAGAGTGAGCAAAGCGCTATCAGAGATTTGAGGAAATTTATCGGTGGAATCTATTTGGGTGATGAATGTTAAGCGCACCATATTTTTTAAAGCAGAATCAGAAACCGACTTTACAGCAGTCACCACACTCATAGTGTAACTCGTTAAAGAAGCCAGCGGTTTGGTCGGCTTAATCACTAAAGTGCTGTCTGAGTTATCAAAGGAATATTTCAGGGGTAAAATGTTAGCGCCTGTTACTAAAGCAACGTTTCCCGGTACAGAGGAAATATTTATCGGAGCATTGAAAGAAATCCTTATTGCCGGGGCTGAAGTATCCACATTGTAAATTACAGTATTATTAAAAACGCTGTCATTAATTGTTGCTTTCACAAAATTAAATGAAATCCTCACTACAGGCTTGGTGATGTTATTTTTTTTACAACTAAAAAAAATAAAAGCAATGAAAAAAAATAATACTAAAGGTTTCATAGATTACATTAAATAAAAAAATTAAAAATGATTCCTAATTAATTTGTTATAAAATTGGCTACCTATTTTATTTAAATTTCTGCTTTTTCTAATAATTAAAGGCCGCCAAAGAGGCAGCCTTTATTCAAAAACTTACTTTATAAATAATCACAACCCCGCTTTCTCCAGTATATATAAAGATTTCACGTCAGTTGCACTTAATGCCGTTTTATATATTCTTAGTTCATCCATCACCCCTTTAAAACTTCCAGTGTACTGATTAGGAGTAAATCCTCCGACCATTGCTGTGCCACACCAGGCTCCAATTACCAAACCCGTTGGCGCCGGGGTATAGTTTAGAGGTCCTAATGGTACTGAACCTGTTGCACCTATCCCTCCTGTTAATATTTGAACTGGAGAAGGTCCGGTCTTATAAGTTGACCATGCAGAGTTAACAAATACGGCTGTGCCGTTTTCGTATAATGTATAATTTGAACTTGCAGCATCATAAGTCTCAACTACTTGTGTCCATTTATTAACGGCAGTATCAAGACGTGCATTAGGAATTACACCTTCAGTACCTCCTACAGTTGCCCCGGCATATGGTCCGGTGGTTGTAAGCCCCGTTGCAGTAAACCCTGAGTTAAGACTCATAGTATCCTGGGTACTTTGGGCATAAGGTTCGATGTCAAAGTGAAGTAAATCCTGATGGTGAGCAGTATCATACATAAAAAGGAGGCCTTCTGGTCCTTGTCCGGGCGTGTAAGTACCATTCGTTGCATATATAGGTTCTTGTGGTTCATTAATCCACATCGAAACGGTAAAACTCTGGAAATTAGTTCCGCTAAATATAGATGCGGATGAACCGAAAGGTACCACAAGATAACTAGATCCATTCCCTTGATAACCCTGTCCTTTAATACCAGTTGCAAAAGTTGCTCCTGTGTTGGTTGCCACCAGGCCTTGTTTGGTATCATTAAAACTTCCATTGAATGGAAAATATGCAATGAGGGAAGCAGGTTGAATTTGATTAGCAGAATCATATCCACCCGGATTGGTTGGGACTACAGGACCGGTAGTTCCACTATTGTTGCTTGTTTTCTTACATGAAGTAATTAACATTGAGGATAAAATAAATGCGAACCCTAATACTAATACTACTTTGGTGTTTTTTGTTTTCATATTGACTTTTTTGTTTGAGGGATAAAAAATACAGATTATTATTTAAAATTTATTTTCGATTTAATTAAAATACAATAGTAAAATTTTAATACCATATCATATCCTTCATTCACATATTTAACAAACAAATAAATTTGGTTTTACTTTGCAGATTAATCTGTAAATACTTTATTTAATTTTTGTACTAAAATAATTAATATCCAGGATTTTGTGTTAATCTGCCACCGCTTATTGCTATTTCTGAGGAAGGTATTGGCAACAATTCACTTTTACCAGCGACAAAATTAGTTTTGCCATCGGCTATCATCACTTGGGCTGCTCTTCCCTGCCTTACCAAATCCCAAAAACGATCATGCTCCATAGCCAGTTCCACCCTGCGTTCCTTCCATATTGCTGTTCTTACATCAGATTGCGAAACCGCGTTTGTGGGGGGGAGGCCTGCCCTTGCCCTCACCATATTTAAATAACCAATAGCCGTGCCAGAATTACCCAACTCATTAGCGGCTTCTGCTTTAATTAATAACACTTCGGCATAACGCAATATATGGAGATTTTTCTGACAAAGGGAGCGGTTGCCATCAAATGCTTCAACTTGTGGAATTGATCCTCCTGGTAATATTTGACTGTGATATGCTTTATAATTATAATTGGCGCTAACTCCAACCATAGCGGGTACAACAAATCCGTCAAATAAAGTATCCGGCGCAGAAGAAGCAGGAAGACTGATGATCGTTGCGGCCTTTCTTAAATCACCTGGTTCGTAAGCGGCCATGAGACTGGCAGAGGGCGCATCAAATCCATATCCGTCATCACCAGACGGTTGATTAAACCCTGGATTATTCCATGGAGGTGATGGTGTTCCCATTCCGTTATCCTGCCGGGGGCCCTGGAATTCTACATATCCGGGGATACCATAATCTGCATTGCCATAAATGCCCGTTTCCACTTCAAATACAGATTCGGCGCAATTATCGCCTGCCTGCCGCCAGAGAATAGAATAATCAGGCATCAAATGATATTGGCCTGAATTGATCACATCTGTTGTAAGACTATCTGCCTGTTGCCAGTTTTTTAAATACATATCTACTTTAGCAAGCAGTGTCTCTGCAGCACCCTTGGTGGCGCGGCCTACATCTGTTGCTGATTTCAACGGAAGATTAGACACAGCAAATTGCAAATCCGGTATTATCCCCTTATTATATACATCACTTACCGATGCCCGTATATAAAATGAGCTATCCTGGCTTTGGGGTCCGGAAGGAACGGTTAATACCAATGGCACACCGCCAAACATGCGTACCATATTGAAGTAAAAATAACCCCGCAAAAACCGCATTTCTGCGGTAAGCCTGGTAATTTGTGACGCTGGCAACAAGGCCTGCGCAAGACCACTAATTGCAATGTTTGTCCTTGATATGCCCGCATAATATCCACGCCAAAGCCCTGCCACATAAGTATTGTCAGATGTCTCAATAAAATTATCAATATCACCAGCTAATGGTTGATCGCCTGGATAACTACCTTTGTCGGCATCATCAGACATAATATTTGTTACAGTTATGAAATAGATCCCATGAATATCATATTGTCCAAATTCGGATTGAGTGGGGTCTGGAGTTATCAGGGCATTGTAAGCACCGGTAACATCGTTAAGGGCAACCTGTGGATCAGTGGAAGGTGTGCCCTGTCCCTGGATAGGTACTTCCAAAAAACTCTTCTTGCAACTTATCATCATTAAAGAGAAGCCGCAAATAAAAAGCAATATATTTTTCATCTCTCAAAAAATTAAATTAATAATAGTTTTTCTTTTACTCAAAGACTAAGATTCACACCTAAAGCAAAAGTTCTGACAGTGGGATAAGTTCCCAATTCAATTCCGGCATTTGTTGATGAAGAACCTGGTAATTCAGAAGAAAAGCCGTCATATTTTTTAAACGTAACAGGATTTTGCGCATTTAGAAATATCCGGCAATCCGAAAATACCTTTTGTCTTTTTAAGATTCGTTGAGGAAAAGTGTACCCAATTGTGATATTATTTATACGCACAAATGTTCCGGATGCAATATAATATGACGAAGCTGGTTGATTCCCACTATTTGCCGCCGGTTGGGTGTTGGATTTATTTTGCTGAGTCCAATAACTGGTGGCGATAGACTTTTCAATATTGTCAGTTGCTACTACCCTTGCCTGCTGTTTTCCGTTATAAACCTGATTGCCAATATTTGAATACAAATCAATTGAAAAATCAAAAGTCTTATAATTGATACCGCCCGAAATCCCAATATAAGCTTTAGGCTGGTAAGAACCAACGTAAGAGGTATCTAATTGGCCATTTGAATTGTATTTGTATATAAGGTCCCCAGGTTGTGCAGCCGGCTGTAATATATTACCATTTTTATCCTTATAATTCTGAATCTGTGCTGAATTTTGGAAAACGCCTGTTACCTGTCTCATAAAAAATGCTCCGATAGGGTATCCTGCTTTTGTTTCAGTAGTAAAGTATCCATTAATGTTCCCATCAAAATAAGGCAAACCTCCATTCAGACTCACTACCCTGTTTCTGTTAAAGGATACATTACCGCCTATAAAATAAGAAAGGTTTTTATTAATGTTATCATGCCAGCGGGCAGAAAATTCCAGCCCTTTATTATCAATGGTAGCCGCATTAGTAAGTACATCACCGGGTGTAATGCTACTGTTAGGATTAGCCTGGCTACCAAAAGTCCCGGGAACCTGAACATAGATAAGAGCATTGGTAACCCTTTTATCGTAAACATCTATATCGCCGGATAGCCTGCCTCCCAATACTGAATATTCTAATCCTAAATCTGCTTCCTTGGTTATTTCCCATTTCAGGTTTAGATCTTTTATCTGGGGTACAATAGAACCAGTGGTAGAGCCGGATGCTGAGGTGCCGCTGTTGAAGAAATAAGGAATATTCGATAATACGGTTTGCACTGAAGCATCTGAAGGAATATTTGAATTGCCTAATTCACCCCAGCTTCCCCTTAATTTTAAATATTGAAAGATTTGCTGATTCTGCATGAAATGTTCATTGCTGATAATCCATCCAGCGCTCAACCCCGGGAAATAACCCCATCTGTTCTGTGCGGAAAAAACAGAGCTTCCGTCTGCACGAAAATTCCCGGTAAACTCATATCTATTCTTATAACTATAGAATATTCTGCCAAAATAGGAATTGATGGTATTTTTATTTACCGAACTTCCGTTAAACTGGAAATTGGCATCACCGTTTTGCAAATACCATTCACTGGTTATGGGAGGCACACTGTACCTGGAAGCGGAGGAACCAACCTGATAATACTCCTGAGCTTCAGTACCAGCCAAAACAGTTATTTTGCTGGAACCAAATTGGGCATTGTAATTAACCGTATTACTCCAAACCCAACGATAATATTTTGAATTGGAAATCGCCAAAGTGCTCCTGGTTGCTCCCTGGCTGCCTCCATTCACATTAAAAAAAGTAGTGTCATTTGGATGCTGATAAGTATATGCCCTGTCATCATAAAAATCCGCTTCTTCATTAAAAGTGGTTCTTAAAGAAAGTGTTTTCAAAGGATTTATTTCTAAATATACATTTCCTTGTAATCTGTCATCATGGCTTAAGTCATTGGTGTTTTGTGCATTCAACACAGGATTTCCTACATTTTGGTATTGAGATGTATTTCCAAATTTACCATTCAACATAGCAGGCACAAGTGGCGCTGCACGATAGGCATCCTCTGTAATGGTACCCGTAGGTACATTCTGTGAAGCCTGGTTGGAAAATGAAGCGGTACTTCCAATTTTAAGAAAAGAAGTGGGGCTGAATTCATTATTCAATCGAACTGTATAGCGTTTATAATCATTAAAAATAATAATTCCCTGGTTGGTCAAATATCCGGCGCTTAACGCATACTTGTATTTATCGCCACTCCCAGAAACAGAAATATTATGATTTTGATAAAAAGCATTACGTAAAACCTGGTTGAACCAATTGGTTGAATATTTGGTAGGAAATAGTTGCGGACCTAATGCTGCCGTCTCATATTGAAGATATTGTGCTGCATTTGCCATTGGTACAACGTAGGCCGCCTGCTGAATTCCGATATTAGCAGTATAATTCACTTTCATTTTGCCGGAACCCTGCTTTGTGGTAATAAGTATTACGCCATTTGCCCCGCGAACACCATAAATAGAACATGCCGATGCATCTTTTAAAACATCAACTGATAAAATATCTGATGTATTAATATTAGTAATATCGTCTGTCCAGATACCATCCACAATATATAAGGGATTAGCTCCCCCTAAGATGGATCCCGCGCCTCTGATAACCACCTGGGGTGAGCTACCCGGCTGTCCGCTGCTGGTTATTTGTACGCCCGCTACTTTTCCCTGTAAGGCCTGTGTAAGAGTTAACACCGGTTGTTTTGCCAACTGATTTCCATCCACATGAGATATAGCGCCTGTAACATCTATTTTTCGTTGCGTTCCATAACCTACTACTACTACCTGGTTTAATTCTTTGGCTTCAGCGCCTTTTAATTCAATGGATATATTTGAACGGCCCGCCAAACCAATGTTTTGAGATATATATCCAAGGGAAGATATTACAAGGGTTGCATTCGGATTGCTGACGTTTAATGAAAAATTTCCCGACGAATCTGTTGCAGTACCGGCGCTTCCACCTTTTACCTGCACGCTTACCCCGGAAATAGGCAACCCGTCTGTACCGGTTACCGTTCCGGAAATTATTTTGGATTGAGCAAAAAGCTGCAAGGGGAAAAACAAAGCGAATAAACAAATGAAATAGAAAAATCGTTTTTTTGAATGGGTAATCTGAGTATTCATACGGTTAATTATTGGGGGTTAAAAATTTTATAGAATACTTTCCTCAAATTTTATTTCTACACAAAAATAAAACTTTATTGTGGTTATTAACTTTTTTTTAAGGGTTTCATTTTTGTGGGATTTATAAAAAGAAATTCAATAATTTACCGGCAAAAATTGTATGACAAAATAATAAATCCCTGAAAAGATTAAGTTATGAAATTTCTTGCAATAAAATAAAGCAGCTTCTTTAAATGCTTATACCAATTCGAACATGCATTGCTGTTATATTCTGTGCATCGCTATACCAGAATCAGTATTTCTTTTTTATTTAAAAAAATGAGAATAAAAAAATCAATATTAAAAAAGGAAAGTCCGCGATCTACCAATAAACAATATTCTTTTTTTGAGGACGTGTATGATGTAGTGCGGCAAATACCTAAAGGGCGGGTTACTTCATTTGGAGCTATAGCAAATTACCTGGGAACTAAAATGTCGGCCCGCATGGTTGGCTGGGCAATGAACGGTGCACATCATGCGTCGCCAAAAGTGCCTGCGCACAGGGTTTTGAATCGAAATGGTATGCTTACAGGGAAAGCTCATTTTGCCACACCTACCCAAATGGAAGAATTATTATTAAAAGAAAAAATAAAGGTAGAGAATGATTCCGTTGTTGATTTTGAAAAATTATTTTGGGATCCTGCAAAAGAATTGGAAATATAATTATTTAATTGGCTGATCAGCTAATTAACTATAATAAGGTCTTATCAATAAATAAACCGTCACACCACTTATAGCCACGTACAACCATATTGGCCACGTTATCCTTGCAAGCTTTTTGTGTTTTTCATAATCACCAGACAGCGCATGGTAAGCCGTAAATAAAATGAAAGGCAGCACGATTCCTGCAAGCGGAATGTGTGTTATTAAAATAGCATAGTAAACATATCGCAAAGAACCGGCAAGTATTTTTTCATCCGGGCTTAATATCCCATCGTGATTAAGATCACCAAATTTTGTTTCTCCACTCAACAAATGATGGCATACATAAGAAATCAAAAAAAGTACAGAAAGAATAATGGCAGCCAACATTATTTTTTTATGAAGCAAATATCTTTTTGATTTTACGGCAATCAAAGCAGCGATCAATAATACCGCTACGCATGAATTGCAAATGGCATTAAAAGTCGCAAAAATATGTGGGTCGAAACTGAGTTTTAAATTTAGTTGGTTATCTGATAGAAATGCAATTCCCAAAAAGGAAAGAATTGATACTGTCCAGATCAATCTTCTTGCTGTTTGATCATTTTTTTTTAAAACCGGTTTAGGGAAATTGTGGGTATTATTCATTTACACCTACTGGTTAGTTGTGTTTCCTTTTAAAAGGCCTTTAAAAAAGGTCCAAAAAGATTTCTTTTGATCTTTTTCAAGCATAAGTAAAGGTATATCTCTCACTAATCTTGCCTGTGCAACAGTATCCAAACCATCAAACCAACCTCTTACCACTCTATGTTTATCGAGCAGAAAAAATTTGGAAGAATGAATAAAAGCAGTATCTATGCCGACATCTGCCACGCTTGCTTTTACTTCATGAAGCGCAAAATTATAAATGCTGTCGCGATTACCGGTAAGCAACCACCAGCTATCGGGATCTACATTAAATTTTTTGGCCCAATTTCTTAACTGAGTTACAGAATCATGTTGCGGATCAATTGAGATTGATAAAAATTGCACAATAGAATCCTGGTTGGGGAAAGAATTTTGTAGTTTTTTCATGGCTACGGCCAGTCTTGGACATAGGGAAGGGCAATGCGTAAAAAAGAAATCAAGTACTATTATTTTTCCTTTCAGGTCATCTAAGGAAACGTGCTGCCCCATTTGATTAATACCATGCAGATTACTTACATGATGCCATGCCGTATCAAAAGTGGTTCTACCATCTTTATTTACCACATTCACACTATCATAAAAATACCTGTGTGGCATTTGGATAGCATTATTGCTATAATAACTTACTAACAAAAATCCGGTAACGGGTAATAAAATTGCAACAAGTATTGCAATGAAAGCTTTCTTTTTCATAGCCACTTTTCTAAAGCAAAATTAGCTATTACAAAGTGCAATAGCTAATTTAAAAAATTGTAATCTGAACTGACGATTTAATTTAATTTAATTTATAGGATAATTAAGATAGACCGCATGATTTTCGTTTAATTTTCTGAACTCCTTGTCTCTATTGAATTACATTCGGTTCAACCAAATGACGTACTCAATATTTTACTGGTTATGCGGCTTTTCTTAGTTATTCTATTAATTTAATTTAATCTCTTTTCACTCTTTTCAGCAGGATAAACCAATGGATGATGGTACTGCTCTTTTTGCTCTTTATAGGTGCGGCTACCGCCATCTGTATTTCTTAAATTCCTGTAAGAGGCTCCATCAGATATAAATGCAGTAATAAACCAGATAAATAGGGTCATAGGTAAAGCAATTATCATTACCATATTTCTGATTTCATCCCCTAAATGCATAAAAATTGAAATAATATAAAAAGCTTTTGCCAGTGTAAAAATACAAATAGCACCTTTTATCGCTAAAACAAGATGTTCATTAGGATCTGCACCCAGATCAATATTATAAATGAGAAGTCCCAGAGAAAGCTCAAGAATAGTTAGCACTAATAAAACCCAAAAAGCTTTCCAAATTCTCTTGATATGTAATACATCGGCTTCGGTTTTGGGTAATGGTATTGTTACTTCTGAAGGCATAATTTTTTTTTTAAATTCTATAAAACAGGATTAAGTAATTTATTATTAAATAAGGTTAAATAAGATAAAAACAAAGAAATACGAATACCCATACCAGGTCTACAAAATGCCAGTAAAGCCCAGCTTTTTCAATCATTTCGTAATGGCCACGTTTTGAAAAGTCACCTCTTCTTGTTTTAATAAGCATAATAGTATTTATGATGACTCCCGTGAAAACGTGAAATCCATGAAATCCGGTGATACCAAAGAAATATCCTCCAAATGCAACCGGGCCGGGTGTGGCAATCTGTTGCCCATGAAACATTACATCAGGCCCCCAGGGATTATGACTTACTGTAGTTCCCCAGTGCTGGATCATTCCGTTTACCAATACTTCATGTTGTGAAGTAATCAAATCAGTCCATTCATACGCTTGGGATCCTAAAAAAGCAAGTCCCCCCAGAATTGTCAGAAACAACCATTTTTCTACACCTTTCTGATCCATTTTGTGTCCCGCATGTACAGCCAAAACCATTGTTACAGAACTAAAAATGAGAATAAAAGTCATAAGGCTCACAAATGCCAACGGCAGGTTGGCTCCATTTGTAAAAGGAAATTCATTAAAAACATAGTTATGATCCACCCACTGATTCAAACTGGAACGTATGGAACCATAAGAAATTAAAAAAGCGCCGAAAGTAAATGAGTCGCTCATTAGAAAAAACCACATCATCATTTTTCCATAACTTACATTGAAAGGGCTTCTTCCTCCCGACCATAAACTAGTTTTAGTTTTAGCTACTGCAGTTTCCATTTTTACTTGTTAAAAGGTTATTACAAAAATAAAATTAATTGTTTATTGTTTTGCTTTTTGTTTAGAAATTAAATTATTTATCATCAAATCTTCCGAAATGAAAAATTTTAATTAATTTTTGTATTTCAAAATACTCTTCATTTTTTATCAGCCCACTTGCTTCCTTCATTCTTATCTTATTATTATTAAAAAAAGAAATAAATAAATCCATAGTCCATCTACAAAATGCCAGTAGGTATTCATCAGATCAATATATATGGGAGAATAATTTTTTCTTCTTTTACTAATGGATTTTAAATACATAATTATAAGCGCAATCACACCTCCCAGAACATGTACGGCATGAAGCCCCACAATGATGTATAAAAATGAAAAAGATACGTTGCGGGTAAGTGTAATTCCGCTGGCCCAAAGCTCTTTAAACCCGGTGTATTGAAGAAATACAAAAAGAATTCCCAACAAGGTTGTAACGGCAAGCCATCTTTTATATTGTTTCATTTGCCGGTCAATAAATGCTTTTCGGCTAAGGATTATCGTTATGCTACTCAAAATAATAACCGCTGTGGAATAATAAAAAATAACCGGGATATCAAAAGCAAGCCAGTTGCCCATACTTCGTTTTACTATATAAGCGCTGCTTAAACCGGTAAACATCATTACGATGCTGGCGCAGGCCGCCCACATTACAAATTTAAGCGGATGCATCTTTTTCTTTTCTTCCTTCATCACTGCAATCATAACATTTATTTTATTAAATCAACTAAATTTCAAAATTTAAATATAATCTATGCGCCTTTTAAACTTTATCAAACAATAAAGCAAGAAAAACAATCATCAGGTAAAAGTAGGAGCTGAACATCACTCTTCTTGCAGCCACAGCATTCATTTTTATTACTAACATAATACTTACAAAGACCATCCAGAGGTTACAAGCCAATAAAATCCAAAATTCCAGGAGCCCTCCCACATTAAAATAATAAGGTAACATGCCCACCGGCACCATCATCATAGAATAAATCACAGATTGCATTGCCGAAAACCTGGTAGGACCGGCCTGGCTTGGTAACAAACGAAAGCCCGCTTTTTCATAATCTTTATGTGCCAGCCAAGCAATAGCCCAAAAATGAGGGAATTGCCATAAGAATTGAATCGCAAATAAAACATAGCCTCCGTAATTAGCAAATTGAACGATCTGTCCATTGGCCATCACTCCTTGGAAATGAGCAAAAGGACTAATGAGCCCTGTACCTGCTACCCATCCAATAAGACAGGGAAACGCACCCGGGAATGCGCCTACTATAACAGAAATAGAATTCACTTTTTTCAGTGGAGTATATATAAAAGCATAAAGAAACAAACTGAATAAAGCAATCAAGGCGCTGGCCAAATTGAACCAATACCACATCATGATAATTCCAATAGCCCCAATAAGAATTGCAAATGTCCATGCTTCATTTACACTCATTCTTCCCGCTGCCACAGGTCTGCTTGCTGTTCTTTTCATCAACTTGTCCGTATCTTTTTCAACAGTTTGGTTAATGGCATTTGCAGACCCTGTAATAAATATTCCCGCAATAAATAAAATTAAAACTGAGATAAAATTGAACGTTACATTAGGAGCAAGCAGATAACTCGCTACACAGCTAAATACCACCAGAAAGGTCAAAGTAAATTTGATTAAAATAAAATAATCTTTTACTTTACTTGCCAGCGTATAAGAAACTGAATGAGGCATTCCAATTGCCGTTTTAATCATTAAAAACCATTTTAAAAAAGCCCTGAATTAACAGGGCTATTGATTCAGAAATATTCTATTATATATTATTTTATAAAAATTGAATACCCGCCCTAATGTTTGCTCTCAGCCACACCTATGGGTTCAGTTTGTGGAATAAAATCTATTCCATCTTTACCATAATCATAAGGCCAGCGGTGAACCTCCGGAATTTCGCTTACCCAATTGCCGTGTGGCGGATGGATAGGTGTAGTCCATTCCAATGTATTAGCTCCCCATGGATTTTTATTTCTTTCTGTAACTTTTCTACCCTTATACATTGAATAAAAGAAGTTAAAAATAAACAAGAATTGTGCGGCAAAAACTAAAATAGCAATAATACTTATAAATTCATTTAGACCACCAAACATTTTAAAAGATTCCCAATTACTGAAATCATAGTAACGGCGAGGCATACCTGCTAACCCTTCATAATGCATTGGCCAAAAAATCAGATAAGCGCCAACAAAAGAAATCCAGAAATGCAAGTAAGCAAGTGTATTATTCATAAATCTGCCAAACATTTTGGGATACCAGTGATATACACCCGATAACATTCCAAACATAGATGCCACGCCCATAACAAGATGGAAGTGAGCAATTACAAAATAGGTATCATGCAAATGAAGGTCTAATGTTGAATTGCCAAGCCAAATACCAGTAAGTCCTCCGGAAATAAATAAGCTTACAAACCCAATGGCAAAAAGCATAGCAGGCGTAAAATGAATATTTCCCCTCCATAAGGTGGTGAGCCAGTTAAAGACTTTAATAGCTGATGGCACCGCTATCAGCAGTGTGAATAATACAAAAAACGAACCCAGAAAAGGATTCATTCCGGTTACAAACATGTGATGTGCCCAAACCATGAATGACAATGAAGCTATTGCAAAGAAAGAGCCTACCATAGCCATATATCCAAAAATAGGTTTTCTCGAATTGGTAGATATTACTTCGGAAGTAATTCCCATGGCCGGAAGTGCAATAATATAAACTTCCGGATGACCTAAGAACCAAAATAAATGCTGGAATAAAATTGGACTACCTCCTTCATTGGGTAAAATTTTTCCACTCTGTAAAAAGATATCGCTCAAAAAGAAGCTGGTTCCCAAATGACGATCAAATAGCAACAAGACTATAGCAGATAATAATACAGGAAATGTGAGCACGCCTAATATCGCTGTGAACAAAAATGCCCAGATTGTTAGTGGCAGTCTTGTCATGTACATCCCTTTTGTACGCATGTTCAGGACAGTAGTGATGTAATTTAACCCTCCCAGCAATGTAGAAACCACGAATAAAATCATGCTTGTAAGCCAGAAATCCATGCCACCTTTTGAACCACTCATCGCGCCACCTAATGCGCTTAAAGGTGGATAAATAGTCCATCCGCCACTTGCAGGACCTGTTTCTAAAAATAAAGAAGAGAACATTACTACAGATGCAGCAAAGAAAAACCAGTAAGAGAGCATATTTAAAAAAGGAGATGCCATATCCCTTGCGCCTATCTGAAGAGGAATTAAATAGTTAGAAAAGGTACCGCTCAATCCGGCAGTAAGCACAAAAAATACCATGATGGTTCCATGCATGGTAACTAATGCATAATAAAATTCAGTATCAAGCCTTCCTCCCGGAGCCCAACGGCCAAATATATCCTCAAGGAAAGGGAATGTCTGATCAGGAAAACCTAGCTGCAATCTGAAAATAACCGAGAAAAATCCCCCGATTATAGCCCAAATAATTCCTGTTATCAGGAACTGGTGAGAGATCATTTTATGGTCTTCACTAAAAATATATTTGGTAATAAAACTTTGTTTATGATGCTCATGTGAAGCATGGCTTGTTTCATGCACCACCAGTGGCTGTTCATGCAAAACTTCTTCGTTCATAATGATATTTTTTAAAAGCTCTATGGCTTAATTATAGGTGTTATTTATTGATAGCGGAATTTCCCAGCGCTAAATTTTTTGTTGAATC